>JANYFP010000556.1 GCA_025362555.1 Verrucomicrobiota bacterium | reverse complement strand
GATCAATGATATTAGCGGCCGGCGTCGGGCACAGGAGGCTCTGCGGCAAAGTGCGCAGCAGCTCTCGCTTATTTTTAATAATGCGACGGACATGATGGCCTTGTGCGCGGTGGAACCCGGTGGGGTTTTCCGGGTGATTTCGGTGAATAAAACCTACTTGACCGCCGTGAGAGCCGCTGGATTTCAGGTGAAAGAAAGTGATTTGGTGGGGCACACTATGCAGGAAGTGAACGAATCGGTTTATCGATTTCCCCCGGAATATAACCGCGCGAAACACGAACGCTTCCTCACGGTGGTCGCGTCCCGGCAGGTGCTCGCTTATGATGACGTGCATGAAACGCCGGTCGGCCGCAGTTTTGGTGAGACAGTGCTCACGCCTTTGCTGGATGCGGCCGGCACCTGCACCTCGGTTCTCTATTGCTCGCGCGATGTCACCGAACAGCGCCGCGCTGCGGAAGCACTTGCGCTCAGCGAGGAAAATTATCGCACGCTTTTTGAACACGCCTCCGATGCGATATTTTTATGCGCGGCCGATGGACGGTTGCTGGATGTAAACCGGCACACCGTGCAGTTGACCGGCTTCAGTCGCGAGGAGCTGCTCACCCGTAATCTGCTCGAGGTGATTTCGGCGGAGGACCACAATTATCTGAGGCATTGCCTGCACGAACTCGTGCGCGAGGGAACCCGGTTCAGCGTCTATCGATTTTACCGCAAAAACGGCACGGTTTTCCCCGGGGAGACCAATACGAAATTACTGCCGGACGGCCGCTTGCTCGCGATGGTCCGGGATATCACTGAGCGCAAAGTGGCGGAAGAGCAGAGGGCGAAATTGGAAATGGAATTGCGCCAGGCCCAAAAAATCCAGGCGATCGGCACCCTCGCGGGTGGCATCGCGCATGATTTTAATAACATTCTCGCCGCCATCCTCGGCAATGCCCAGCTCTTGAAGATGACGCTCGCCCCGGCCCATGAGGGCCACGTCAATGTTTCCCAGATCCTGGTGGCCAGTCATCGGGCCAAGGATTTGGTGCAACAAATTTTGCTGTTCAGCCGCCAGCGCGAACAATCGCGGCAGATGTTAAAACTTGAACCACTCCTCAAGGAGGCGATTAAGCTGATCAGCGTCTCGTTGCCGCCTGCCGTCGAGTTCATCCTGACCGTTCCTCCGGATCTGCCGGCAATTCTAGCTGATCCCACCCAGATCCATCAGGTGATCGTCAATCTTTGCACCAACGCGCTTCATGCCATGCGCGCCCAGGGCGGTAAGTTGGAAGTATCACTGTCGGTCGTTTCGTTGCCGGAAGAGTATTCGCAATCCAAACCCAATCTTCCCTCCGGGCGCTACGTTTGCCTGACGGTGGCGGATACCGGACACGGCATGAACGCCGAAACGATCGAGCGGATGTATGAGCCATTCTTCACGACCAAACCAGTCGGTGAGGGCACCGGGCTCGGACTCGCCGTCGTCCATGGCATTGTGCAATCAAACGACGGGGCGATTTCAGTGAATAGCCAGCCGGGGAAAGGAACGCAATTTAAACTCTATTTTCCCGCCCGTGATATTCGTCCCGGAACGGCGCTGCCGTGGCCGGCGAGTGAAATCAAGGCGGGCCATGGGGAGCATATTGTGTTTGTGGATGATGAGGGCGCCATCGCCGAGGTGGCCAAAATCATGCTGAAAAAAATGGGCTATCGCGTGACGATCTTTACCGATCCGCGCCAGGCGCTGGAATATCTGCAAACCAGTAGTGATGAGATGTCGCTCTTGATGACGGACCTGAGCATGCCCGGGGTGAGCGGCCTGGATTTGATTCGCGCTGTGACGCGGAATAAACCGGATCTTCCGGCGGTATTGCTCACCGGTTACGGCAAAGCATTTGATTCCCACGCCGGACATGGATTGAATATTGGCGAAGTGATCCACAAACCATTCACCATGGAACAACTTTCGTCGGCGGTTGAAATGGCCTTAAAGGCCAGGTCATGAACCTGGAGGCCATGCGCCGGCACTACGCGCAGCGGGCGCTTGATCTGACTGATCTACAGCCTGACCCCTTTACGCAATTTGATCTCTGGATGCGCGAAGCCATCGAAACGCAGGTGCTCGAGCCGAATGCCATGGCCCTGGCCACCGCATCGCGGGACGGCGTACCGACTTTGCGCACCGTGTTGCTCAAGGGATTTGATGCGCGCGGGCTTGTGTTTTATACCAATTACTCAAGCAATAAGGCGCGCGACATCGCCGCCAATCCGAACGTGGCGCTGCTTTTTCCCTGGTTGCCCTTGGAGCGACAGGTGAGCGTGATCGGCTGCGCCGAAAGAATTTCCGCTGCCGAGTCCTTGAAGTATTTTCTCAGCCGGCCGCATGAAAGCCAGATCGGAGCCTGGGCGTCGCGTCAGAGCGAAGTGGTTACCACGCGATCCCTGCTCGAAGCCAAATTTGCCGAGATGAAAGCGAAGTTTTTGGAAGGACAAGTGCCGTTGCCTGGGTTTTGGGGCGGTTTTCGTGTGACGCCCGTTGCGTTCGAATTCTGGCAGGGCCGGCCCAGCCGCATGCACGATCGATTCGTGTACCGCCGTCAGGGATCAGGGCAATGGACGATCGAACGATTGATGCCGTGATGGTTCCAGACCGGCGGCCGAATAATCCGTGGTCAGTCGAATGTCGGTCGGGGGTTGCAGCCGATGGGCAATGAAAATTATCGGGTATCAAGTTTATCAAATAGTCGAATCACGCCGTCGCGCGGACTGATTCGGCTAACTCAACTGCAGCGATTCGGAGGTCAGGTTTCGCCGGACTGATCCGCAATTTCATCCAGTCGGAGACACGCTGCTTCGCGATTGGGGCCGGCTGGGATCAGCGGCGGCACGGACAATTTGCATTTTTCCTGTGCGTAAGAACAGCGGGGGTGAAACGCGCAGCCGGCTGGCGGATTCAGCGGCGAGGGCGGATCACCCGCGAGCACGAGGCGTTTCTTGGCACGTTCAATCTCCGGATTTGGGGTCGGAATTGCACTGACCAAGGCGCGCGTGTAAGGATGCCGCGGTCGCTCAATCACCTCGGCGGCGGGTCCGAGTTCGACGATCTTCCCGAGATACATCACGGCCACGCGATCGGAAATGTGTTTCACGACCGATAGGTCGTGGGCGATGAAGATCAGCGCGAGGTTCATTTCGCGGCAGAGCTGCGAGAGTAAATTGAGGATCTGAGCCTGGATTGAAACGTCGAGCGCCGAGACTGGCTCGTCCGCAATGATCACCTTGGGCTCCAACGCGAGGGCCCGCGCGATGGCGATGCGTTGGCGTTGTCCGCCGGAGAATTCATGGGGATATTTTTCCATGAACTGCGGGGAGAGCCCGACTTTCGCCATCAGCAAAGCGACGCGTTCAGCCACTTTCTCGCGCGGGACCACGCGGTGGACAATCAACGGTTCGGCCAAAGTGGCGAAGATTGTCATGCGCGGATTGAGTGACGCAAAGGGATCCTGAAAAACCATCTGCAAGTCGTGGCGCGCTGCTAAGATTTCCGCTGAAGAGGCGGCGGTGAGATTTTTGCCTTCAAGGATGACGGTGCCGGCGGTCGTGGGCACGAGTTGGAGAATGGTGCGGGCGAGCGTGGATTTGCCGCAGCCGGATTCGCCGACGAGGCCAAGCACTTCGCCACGTGCCACGGTCAGCGAAACGCCGTCGACGGCTTTGACCGTGCCGGTTTGTTGTCGACGGAAAAAGCCCGACTCGACGGGGAAGTGCGTCTTGACGTCGTTGAGTTGGAGGATGGGCGGAGGCATTTCGAAGGCGAAGGTAACCACAAAATACTCAGAACGCACAGAAAATGACAATCGGGCGGCGTGCTTGGTTTCGAGGCTTTCCGTTTTTTCTGTAATTCATATTTCCGAGTTTTGCACGCGGAGGCACGCCGTGGCTTGAGTGGGGGTGACGGCGGCGAGCTTCGGGTCGGTGCGGCGGCAGTAGTCGGTGGAAAATTCACAGCGCGGGGCGAAGGCGCAGCCGGCGATGGGTTTCGAGAGATCGGGTGGCAGTCCGGGTATCGTGTAGAGTTCGCGACCCTTTGGTTGCAGCGAGGGAATGGATCGCTGCAGCGCTTTCGTGTAGGGATGACGCGGGGCATGAAACAGCGTGCGCGTGTCCGCCGTTTCAACGATGCGGCCGGCGTACATTACTTGCACGCGGTCGCACAGACCGGAGACGACACCGAGATCATGCGTCACAAATATGACGGCCATGCCGAGTTCATTTTGGAGTTTTTTGATCAGTTCAAGAATTTGTGCCTGAACGGTGACGTCGAGAGCGGTGGTTGGCTCGTCAGCGATGAGGATTTCCGGCGGGGTAATGAGGGCCATCGCGATCATTACGCGCTGGCGCATGCCGCCGGAAAATTCGTGCGGATAGGCGTGGAGCCGATTTCCGGCATCGTTAATGCCGACTGCTTCCAGCATCGCGAGCCCGCGCGCGAGAGCATCAGCCTTGGAAATCTTTTCGTGGATAAGCAACGGCTCAATCAGTTGCTCCGAGATGCGCAGGTACGGATTGAGCGACGTCATCGGGTCCTGGAAAATCATCGCGATGCGTTTGCCGCGGATGGCGCGAAGTTGCGCTGGGGCACAGTGCAGGAGGTCGACGCCATCGAACATCGCCGTGCCGCTCTCGATCCGTCCGGGAGGCTGGGGCACGAGCCCCATCAGGGAATAACAAGTGACCGATTTACCCGAACCGGATTCGCCGACGAGTCCCAGCGTTTCACCTTTTGCGAGGGAAAAACTCACTCCGTCCACGGCCCGATACACTCCGCTGCGAGTGTGGAAAGTAGTCCGGAGGTCGGTGACTTCGAGCAAGGGCATAGCGGTTGAAATCAGGCTGGGAACGCGTTTGCGTGCGGCAACGATAAACTCAGGCCTCCTTAACTCTGGCCGGATTTAACCAGAGCTCATGACTTGAACCGGGCAGGGGCTTGAGCTCACGAATTCCTTCCTCACTGTCACCGCGCCGCAAAGTTCGACGTCAGTTTACAAAAACGTTCGGGTGATTCTTGTGTTTCGGGGCAAGTTCCTGCTGCGTGGTTTCAGTTTAAGTAAGCTTTATCATGTTTAATAAAATCAAGGACTGGGGATCCAGCCAAGCGGCTGCCGTCTATTTGCGGGCAAAGATTGAGCGCTACGCAGAACTGAAGACGCTTGAAATTGACCGCTCGGCCAAAAAAATCCACATGGTGTTTCAACTCAAAGGCGAGACCGAGGCAATTGATTTGAGGGTGAATGAATATGCGCTCTCGCACGAGAAGGAGCATGATTTTGTCGTCGTTGCACAGGTCGAGTGTTCACGGGAGTGGCTTCATCTTCTCTCGGTGGATCACCTCGTCGGCAAGAAGCTCAAAATTCCGAGCGTGGTTGCAAAGCTACTCTAAATTTGTGGTCCATCCACCGGCGAGTCCGGGACACTGGTGACCGTGCGGAAGTTCCGAGCGCGACTTTCGTGGCGCAGTCTCGGCCGCCGGCTACGAAATGTCTGACGCGGGCTTCGGGCTCATTGGCGCCGAAGTGCCGATAGGTAGTGATCCGCGACGTGCTGCACTTCGGCCATGGTGAGACGCAGGAGCGGACGCTCGCCGGAAATATCGTCGGGTCGAAGAATGGTGTGTTTCGTATCCCACGGGTGCCAGCGCCACGGTTCGAGCGGACCGAACAATCCGATGATCGGCACATGAAACGAGGCCGCCAGGTGGAGCAGGCCGGTGTCGATGCCGATGGCGAGATCCATGCGTTTGAAAAGTGAGTTCGATTCGCGCAGGGAAAGTTCTTTGCTCCAGTCGTGCCAGTCACGCGCGAGTGGCGCGGGGAGGGCGGCGCGGATTTCCTCATAATATCCGGCGAGGGCGGGCGAGTCGCAGAGATGAATATCGCAATTGCGCTCATTGACGAGCCACGCGATGAGTTGGGCGAAACGTTCCGGCGCCCAGTCTTTCAGCGCGAAAACAGATTTGGCGCAGATGAAAACACGCGGACGGTTTCCCTCGGGCAGCGCAGCGGCGACGCGTAAATCGGTGGCGGGGTCGGTCCAGTTTTCGTTGCGCGTATCGGTGACCGGGATGCCGTCGGCGCGGAGGACGTCGAGGAAACACTCGACCTCATGTTTGTCGGCGTACGGTGTACTGCGTTGGAGCAGCCAGCGGCGGCCTTCGGTGGCGAAGCCGACGCGATGGGGAATGCCCGCCAGCAGAGGGAGGATCGCACTCGAGAAGGAGCGGCGGAGAATGTAGCAGCGGTCGTAGTGACGGGCGCGAATAAATTTCGCGGCACCGAGGAGATTGGTGGGAAATTGAGACGTGCGTTTTTTTTCGCCCTTCAGGCGCGGAGCATAGAAGAGCAGCTCGTCCTTGTACGGGCAAAGCGCGAGTGTTTCACCGGAGACTGGCTCGGCGAGCACATCGATTTTTGCCTTCGGGAATGCTTCGCGAAGATTCCGCAGAAACGGAATGGCCAGAACCGTGTCACCGATGAAACGGTAACGAATCACGAGGATGCGCAACGGGCGCGGATCGGGAGGGGGCATTGGTGAAGTAGCGAGGAGTGAGTAGCGGGTAGTGAGTAGTCAGAAAGAATGCGCCGCGGTGTGAGATCGTTATGCTCGCTACTCACTACCCGCTACTTCCTTCCATACACTTCCGGATAGCCCGGGCCGCGGGCTTTGAAACGTTTGTGGACCCAGAAATATTGTTCGGGGGCGAGGCGTACATTTGTTTCGATGAGTTGGTTGATGCGGATGGCATCGGCTATCGGATCGGCGGTCGGGAAATTTTCCAGCGGGGGATGAATCGTGAGCGTATAAGAATGGTCGGCCTCACGCTTGGTGAAAAACGGGACAACGGCGGCGCCGGTCATCTCGGCGATCTTGCTTGTGGCGGTGTTGGTGATCGCGGGCACGCTGAAGAAGGGGAGGATTTCCGAGGATTTACTGCGTTTGCCCTGATCGGGCGCGTACCAGATCGCGGCATTTGCGCGGAGGGCGCGGATGAGCCCGCGGAGGTCATCGAAGTGAACCGCGGGGGACATGTGATGGGCGCGCTGTCCTCGCATGAAATGAGCGAACACCGGATGGTTTGGGTCG
>JANYFP010000493.1 GCA_025362555.1 Verrucomicrobiota bacterium | reverse complement strand
AAGAAATTGGAACCCGCCATCGGACTGGACCGTTGTTTACCGCGAGACCGCGCAGGCTGACTTTGGCCTCAAGCTCGATCATCAAGGTAATATCGATACGGAGAAAATTCGCGCAGAGCTGAAAGACGGGGTGCTTCATCTGAGCTTACCGAAATGCGAGGCACTGAAGCCGCGGCGAATTGCCATCGAATAAAAGCTAGTGCGAGTTTCGCTGGAGATTATCCGGTCGAAATTTGTCTGCTCCATTCCATCAAACCAAATCACCAAAAAACAGGAGGCATTATGAATCAAAGATTCATCGATCAGCGGACCTCTCGATTCTTGGCCGTTAGTTTGTTGGCTGGGTTCGCCGGTCTGTTCAGTCTGACCAATTCTGCTTGGGGCGCCGAAAGCAAATCCGGTGACTCAGGCTCGTTCACCGATAAAATGAAAGCGTGGGAGGATAAAATGTCCGATGCTTTCCGCGATACGTGGAAAAACTTCGGGAACGACAAAAATTCCAAGGGCTTTAACCGGGACTCCTTGGCGATGGCGTCGGTCGATCTCCGGGAACAGGCGGACAACTATGTCGTCCGGCTCAATCTTCCGGGGCGCGATCTGGCAAAAGTGGAAGTTAATCTGGTGGGAGATACCCTGCGGATTGTTGCTCCCGCGGAAGGAACCGCGGCGCGCTATGAACAGAACCTCGTCCTTGAACGCGCCAGCAACGCGAACCCCACGGTTGATCGTCGGGCTAAAGACAACCTGATCGTTGTCACGGTGCCAAAGGCCGGGCGCGCGGCGTTAGCCAGCCGTCCGCTTGCGCCCTTGCCGTTGAGTCCGCTTGATGCGTGGGATCGGGACGTGTTGGGCGAAATGAACCGCATGCAGCGAGAAATGGATCGGATTTTCAGCCAAGGCTTCGGCGAATTTAGCCGCACGCCGGACTTCGGCAGTTTTTATGATCAGTCGCGATTCGATTCATCACTCGATTTGCATGAAGAAAATGGCAACTATGTGGTTCGGGCCTATCTCCCCAATCATGTCCTGAACAATGTGAATGTGACCGTCGAAGGGAATGTATTGAAGGTCGAAGCGAAGGACGTTCCACCAAAAAGCGGCGCGATCGGGAACTACCATGAGTCCCACTATTCCCAGATGCTGTCGCTTCCCGGCCCGGCGCGTTCGGAAAAAATGAAGATCGATCGGAAGGACAACATGCTCATCGTCACCCTCCCGAAAACCTAATCCTGCCGCTCGGAATTCCGCCAGAAAGAGACTCAAAAGGCCCACCACAAACGGCGGGCCTTTTCGATTTTTTTTCCGCGAACGGGGATGGCATCCCCACAATTGACGGGATTGATCCGGTTGACAGTAACGATCCAGCCGCAGTGATTGTTAGGTCCTCCGATAGACAAAATCGCGCAGCTTCACTTGAACGGTTCCAATGAAATAGACGCTGAATTTGAGGCTGAGAAATGACCTCAGCGAACCAACCGCTCTTTCTTCTCGCTCGCTTTGTGGAAGCGCAGGCGAAGAACGGGATCTACCAAAATGCGCTCTGTGCGCTTAATGCCGGGAAGAACCAGACCCATTGGATGTGGTTTGTCTTTCCGCAACTTGCCGGATTGGGGGAAAGTCCGATCGCCCAATTTTGCGCGATCAAGAACATGGATGAAGTTAAGGCATACCTGGCTCATTCGATTTTCCGATTGCGTCTCCAGGAGTGCTGTGAGGCGATCCTGGCGGTTGAGGGGAAGTCCGCGTATGCCATTTTGATCGTCCTGATAATTTGAAATTGAAGTCGTCCATGACCTTGTTTGCGCAGATTGCCGGGCCTGGCTCAGAATTCTCGCAAGTGTTCGACAAGTATTCCTCCGGCCAGTGAGATCAACCGACGCTCGATTTCCTCAGGTTTTGAACAATTCCGATTGGTGGCGATTGCAGGGTGGACGGTGGCTTTTGGCCTGCCGCGATTCTATCTTCTCACTGCGGACATCCGCTGTCCGGTCCCACCCAACGTTGCGAAATTTGGTGCTCCAAACGATGGAAGCGCGAACTACGTGAGCGCTTTCGCTTCATCCATGAGTAAATGTTCGAATGCTGTGCTATAGGCGTCGACCGTGCCTGCTTTTAGCCGGAGTTTCTTCGCGGCCTGGCGCCAGCCGGAAACCGCAGCGAAGACTTCGCAGAGAATTGCCCGTGCCTCTGCTGGCTTGAGCCCGAAGCGCGGCGCGGCGCGCAGTGCGGCATCGAGTGTGGGCGTTTCTTGATCTTCCGATATTGCGGTCTTTGGCGTGTGGGCGCGTTCGATTTCCGGCACAGGATTGAGATCGTAGGCGGGCGACAGCGCCCAACGCCCGGGAGCTCGCATGAGGAAGCCGTGATTGCGCAGGTGATCGTCATAGTTGCTGGCCAGCAGGGAAAAGATGAGTCGGCGCCAAATCTCCCGGAGATCCGCGGCGATGTCATGGCCAAATTGTCGAATGCCGTCAGCGAGTAGGGTGTAGGCACCTGGTTCGGTGAGCCGCAGACCGATGAGGCTGTTGGCGGATAGAAACGGAATTCGCTGGACATCGGCGCGATCGAATCGGGTGATCACAGAAATGTTTTTGCGGCCGACCGCCACCAATCGGTGGTCGGCGACCGTGATACCCGCTTGGCGCGCTAACGTGAGGGCGAGAATTTCTCCGGCAGCGATATCTCTCACATCGTCCGACTTGGGGAATTTCGCGATTGCTAAACGGCCGTCGGCCAGACTGACGGTTGCCTTGGGACGTGCTCCGCCGAGGGGGGAACCGGCGCCAAGCAGGAAGCGCAAGTCCGTCGCCGTTTCGGTCTCGCCGTGAATCGCATCGGTGGCGCGGAGCAGAGCGGCGAGCCTAACAAGTGGTGGGACTTTCCCGTCTCCGGTTGCCAAAAAATGGCCGGTCTCATCGCGGCGAAAGCGGAGTGCCCCGATGCGAGAGTCGTCGTTCAGCGCGAGCACATAGTCGAGATCCTGGTAAGGTTTTCGGTCGAGGACATGTTTACGGACGGCACGCTCGATCAGCACCCGGCCCCAACGGTCTGGACCACAATCATGAATCGCACTGAAAAGCGTCGGGCTGTGTAACGCTCCCGGCCCGAGTGGCAGCGAAGTAGGATCGATGGCGAACGCACCCGAGCGATCAAGCCATTCGGGTGCATATTCGAACGACGCGGCAGGGCTGCGGTCCGCGGTGTAGAGGCGTCCGACCAAGTGGGTTTCACTGGCCCAATCGATGTGAACTTCCACACTCATTTTCGGATGCTGCGGCGGATGCGTTTTGGGAGGCGATGTTCGTCCAGACTAAGGGCGAGTGCATCAGTCGCGGGCGCGGCAAGATTCGCGAGTCGGTCGTGCAATTGCAGGACGAAGGTGGCGGTTGCGAGCGTGCCTAAGGCGATCGTCGGATCGCCTTTTTCCAGTCGCCACAGGGTGTCGCGGCTGACGAAAAGACGGGCGGCCATGTCGGCCGTGGAGATGTTGCGCTTGCGCCTGGCGAGGGCGAGTTCACGACCCAGCTTCCGGAGGGCGTGGGTGGCGGGCAGGGGAAGGGCGGGAGCGGGTAACATGCATAAAATGTCAGCTATAGCAGATATTATGTCAATATATGTCAGCTATAGACGACACTATAAGATGCATTCTGCTCGCCGTTATTTCAATCGTTCGTGACTTTTCGTGGGGTGACGCAGGCGCTGCACTGGAAAATTCCGCTATTCGTCTCGGGTTGCGATCGGCGGAGAGCCTGGCGATGCGCTGCGTGTGGGGTAGGCCGGACGTATTTGCGGCGAACCCAGGAAGAGTTTCTTTACGACTATTTTAATATCGAAGCGGTTTGGGAGTTCGATGGAAAGTGCCAATTTTCGCGGTTTTGAGACGGAGAAGCATGGTCACTCGGTGGCATCGCCTGAAGCTTTGGACTGGTAGCGATTTGTGAATAAATTCCTGCAAAATCGTCCGATGTTTTCTTGACTGTGGGGTGTAAAATGGAGAGAAATGGGGCGTTCTGGGGAAGTAGCGACCCCGGTCTTCCCCATGGCCCAAACCGGCACAACCGTATATTCCGCCCGCTTCGAGCACGCGCTCGACGACAAGAATCGTCTCACGATTCCGTCGGCTTGGCGCTGGACGCATACGGAGAGCGAGACGTTTTTGGCCATTCCTCATCCCGATGGTTACATCGCAGTGTTGCCTCCGGCCCGGGTGGAAAAATTGCTCGCGCAAGTGTCCGAGATGAAACTTTCCGATCGTGACGCGCAGGCCGTGAAGGCCCGGATTTTTTCCAACGCCCTCTCATTTACTTTCGATAAGCAGGGGCGCTTCGGTGTCACCGCCGATCTGTTGAAGCATGCGGGCGTGACCAAGGACGCTGTGCTCAGCGGCATGGGCGACACATTTAATATTCTCAGTCCGACCCGTTGGGCGGAAATGCAGGCCGCCACGGCGGGCGAAAACTACGGCGATATGATGCGCCGCATCGGGCTTTAATAAACATGAAGACCCTCACTCCCATCCGGTCGCAGCCTTTGCCGAAACTTTGGACGGTGTTCTCCGCGAACCGGCGTTCTGCCTCCCGCGGGGCACTCTCAATCCTCTCCTCGTGGAAGAAAATCCATGTCCGCGCCCGCGCTTGATCTCACCCCGCACGCCATGACCGCCGGTCATAAACCCGTTTTGCTGCACGAGGTGCTCGAGTACCTCGCCCCGCACGCGGGCCAGCGTTTCATCGACTGCACTTTCGGCGGTGGCGGCCACACGCGCGCCATCCTCGAGACCGGCGCACACGTGACCGCGCTCGATCGCGATCCCGCCGCCCAAGCCCGCACGACCCAGCTCCGCGCCGATTTTCCCGAGACGTTTCGCTTCGTGGATATCAACTTCGACGACCTCGGCACTTTGGCCGACGGTGAGTTTGACGGGATTCTTTTTGATTTGGGCGTGTCATCGTTTCAACTCGACGAAGCCGCGCGCGGTTTTGCGTTTCGACAGGACGCCGAGGTCGATATGCGCATGGATCCGCGCGCCGGAAAACCGGCCGGTCTCTGGCTGGAAACGGCGAGTCACGACGCGCTCGTGCGCGCCGTGCGCGATCTCGGTGAGGAAAAAAGCTGGCGTCGTGTGATCGAAGCCATCGAGGGTGCGCGCGGTACCGGTCAGTTGGCCCGCACCGCGTCACTCGCGGAATTAATCGCGAGCGCGATTCCCGCCGCCCTGAAACGGGAGAGCCGCATTCATCCCGCGACGCGCGCCTTTCAAGGCATCCGCATTGCGGTGAACGACGAAATCGGCGCCATCGAGCGCGCGTTGCCTGTCGCGTTTGAAAAACTTGGCGCTGCCGGCGTGATGGCCGTCATCAGTTTTCATTCCCTCGAGGACCGGCCCGTGAAGCAGTTTTTCCGTAAGGTCTGCGGTCAGCCCGTTGATGCCAACGACGCCACGCCGCAGCAGCTCCGCGTCAAACACGCGGATGCACTCACCCGCAAGCCCATCACGCCTGCGGACGCCGAACTCGCCGCCAATCCCCGCAGTCGCTCCGCCAAGCTGCGGGTGCTGCGCAAACTTTGATCCCCCATGAAACCACCCCCAGCCCGCGCATTTGTCGGTCAGCTCATCACGCTGACTTTGCTGCTGCTCGTATTTTCCGGTTCCCTCGGCCTCGGTGCCGTGTGGGTGCGCCAGGAAATTTCCGGCACCGCTAACCGCAGTCACGTTCTCCAGAATAAACTCGCCGATGTGGAGCGCCGTCTCGACGAAGTGAATGCGGAAGTCGCCGCCGCGTTGAATCCGCACGCGTTGCTCCGCCAGAACGTCGCGATGAATTTAGGTCTGCTTTCCCCGCGTGAAATTCAAGTCATGCGCGTCGACGGCTCACCTGAGCTGCGCCTCGCCTCGAAGCGCAACCGCGATATTTTTAATGTCTCGTTGAACCGCGCCGCGCCCGAAGGAGCTGCCGGCAATCCGTATTCCTTTAAAGTCACGACCGTTTCACTCCGCTAAGCCATGTCGAAGGGTTTCGCCTCCAACCGTCTGACGCTGCTCGCCCTGGGCGTGATCGCCTGCTTCATGGGCGTCGCCGTGCGCCTGGTGTTTCTACAGGTGGTGGATCGCGAGTCATTGTTGCAGTTTGTGGAACGCGCCCGCCGGCAAATCGTCGTTGAGCACGCCCGCCGCGGCACGATTCTCGACACGCACGGCAATCTGCTGGCGACCAGCCGCTCGGAACTGACCCTCGCCATCGATCCGTGGATGCTCGTCGATTATCTGGCCGAGGAAAAAAATGTCGCGAAGCATGCGCGCAAGGTGACCGAACAGGAAGTCCGGCGCGGGCAGCTTGCCACGTTGCTCGGCATGACTTCCGAGGAAATGGAAAAGATTTTCGAACCGAAGATGCGCACCGTCGAGGTGGCGAAGGACAAGCGCGACGGCACGCCCGATGGGCAAGTCCGTGATCGCTGGGTGAAGCTGCGCGAAGGAGTGGATGAGCCGACGTTTGCCCTCATTGAAAAATTAAATGTGCAAGGCGTGACGTCCGAGCGCGTGTATCGCCGCGTCTATCCCAGCGATGGTTTGGCCGCGCACGTGATTGGCTATCTTAATAAAGAGGGCGCGCCGGTCACCGGGGCCGAACATAATTTTGATCTTTATCTGAAAGGGCAGGATGGCTGGATCGAATCAGAAAAAGACGGCGCCCGCCGCGAGCTCGCGCAATTCCGTTCCCGCGAAGTTCCCGTGCAGGATGGCAACGACGTCGTGCTCACCATCGACTCCGTCGTGCAGCATATTATCGAGGACGAATTGAAACTGATTGGTGCGAAATTCAATCCCCGCTTCGCCACCATCATCGCCAGCGATCCCCAGACCGGCGCGATTCTCGGCATGGCAAACTACCCGAGCTTCGACCTGAATAATTACAGCAAAGCTCCAGTGGAAGCGCAGCGTAACTACGCCATCACCGACCGCATCGAACCGGGCTCGACGTTTAAGATCGTCGCCGTGGGCGCCGCGTTGAACGAAGGCCTCGTGACACCGCAAACGTCCTTCGACTGCGGCAATCCCACCATCGAATACAAGGGCAAGACGCTCAAACTCGCGAAGGAAGACGAACCATTTGGCATGCTGAGCGTCGCAGAAATCGTTTCCCACTCGAGTAATCGCGGCGCAGCCCAGTTGGCGATGCTCATGGGCGAGCAGAAATTCTATGAGTACGCCCGCAAATTTGGTTTTGGTCAGACCACCAAGTTTCAGCTCGGCAGTGAAGTGCGCGGAACACTTGCGGCTCCCGCCCAATGGGACGGGTTGACCATTACCCGCATGCCGATGGGCCATTCCGTCGACGCGACCCCGCTGCAAATTCACATGGCGATGAGCGCGGTGGCGAATGGTGGCGCGTTGCTCCGCCCCCAAATCATCAAGGAAATCCGCGACAACCAAGGGAAAGTCATCCGCGTGTTCGAGCCGGAGAAACGCGAGCAGGTGATCCGGCCCAGCACGGCGGCGACCCTCGCGCAATTGCTGACCGGTGTTCTGCGTGAGGGCACGGGCAAGGGTTTTGATATTCCCGGCTTCGAAATCGCGGGCAAAACCGGGACGACGCAAAAACTCGTCGACGGCAAATATGTGACCAACCGCCACGTCGGTTCCTTCGTGGGATTCTTCCCGGCCAGCCGCCCGCAAGTCGTGTTGTCGGTGATCGTGGATGACGGCAAAGTGACGACCGGCGACCACATCGCCTGGGGGCGCGTGGTCGCGGCGCCTTCGTTCCATCACGTCGCGGAACAACTTATCCAATATCTCGAAATCAAACCCGTGACTGCCACCTCCCGTAATTTGCTCGCGATGCACGGAGGTGTATTGTGATCGGTTACCTGGTTCAAAATCATCCTCTCATCGCTGCCTTCCGGTCGCAGCCACTTCACCGCAAACGTGCGTCGTCCCGCGTGACCCAGCGAATTTTTAAAATGGCTCCGAAGCTTTCCGATTATTTTCACGACGGCGAAATCGTCGCCAGCAAGGGCGATCTTGATCGCCCCATTTCCGGACTCGCGATGGACAGCCGTCGCGTGATGGCCGGCAATCTTTTCTTTGCGCTCCCCGGCCGCCGCGCTGACGGCAATTCTTTTATTGACGAGGCGATCAACCGCGGCGCCGTGGCCATCGTGGCGGAAAAAATTCCCTCGGGCACGGCCACCCGCGTGACTTATATCCAGGTCGCCGACGCCCGTCGCTGTCTCTCCGAAGTGTCGCAGCGCTACTATAATTTCCCGGATAAATCGCTCGATCTCCTCGGCATTACCGGCACGAACGGCAAGACGACCGTGGCCAATCTGATCAAGCATCTGCTTTCGACGAGCACGCAGCGGGTCGGGCTGATCGGCACCGTCAATTACGATCTCGGTGCCCGGATCGTTCCATCTTATCGCACGACACCGGAATCGCTGGAACTTTTCGGCATGCTCGCCCAAATGCGCGACGCCGGTTGCCGTCAGGCCGCGATGGAAGTCAGCTCGCACGGTATCGATCAGCAGCGCGTGCGCGGCATGCAATTTGGCGTGGCGGTCTTCACGAATCTGACGCGCGACCATCTTGATTATCACCAGACAATGGAGGCGTATTTCGAAGTGAAGACGCGCCTCTTCACTGGTGCCGCAGGCGTGGCCCCGAGGACAGCCGCCATCAATCTCGACGATCCGTACGGCCGTAAACTCGCTGCGCTGGTTCCGCAGCACGTCAAACTCGTCACGTTCGGAGAGGCGCCCGAGGCGACGGTGCGCGCGGAGGATGTCCGGTTGAATTTCAAGGGCACGCAGCTCCGGCTCGTATGGCCCGAGGGTTCGATGGAAATCGAGAGTCCCTTTATTGGTCGGTACAATGTGAGCAACCTGCTCGCCGCCTTCGCGGCGTGTTACGCGCTCGGTCGCGATCCGCAGGTGATTGCCGCGCGGTTGAAAAGTTTTGGCGGCGTCCCCGGTCGCATGGAGCGCATCGAGGAAGGTCAGCCGTACAATGTGCTCGTCGATTATGCGCACAGCGACGATGCGCTGCGTAACGCGCTCGGCATGTTGCGCGCGATCACGCCGGGCCGTTTGTTTGTGGTGTACGGTTGCGGTGGAAACCGCGATCGCACCAAGCGTCCGCTGATGACTGCGGCCGTGCAGGAATTCGCCGATTTCTCCTGGGCTACGGCGGATAATCCGCGTTCGGAAGCACTCGCGCAGATTTTCACCGATATGAAAACCGGGGTCACTGCGTCCGACAAAATCACGTTTGTCGAGGATCGGCGCCGCGCCATCAGTCTCGCTCTCGACTCCGCTCAAGAGGGCGACTGCCTCCTGATTGCGGGCAAGGGCCATGAGACTTATCAAGAATTTGCTGACACGGTGGTGCCCTTTGATGACCGCCAGGTGGTGCGCGAATTGATCGCCATCAAAAAGATTAAGACGGTCTGAACTTCGGAACATGCCAACTTTCGCCGCAACAAAAATGGCCGCCTGGACGGGCGGCCACTGGACCCGTATTCCGGGCGGCGCGGTTGTCGGTTTCACCCAGGACACGCGCCTCTTGGCGGCAGGGCAGGTTTTTGTTGCGCTGAAAACCGACCGGCGCGATGGCCACGATTTTATCGGGGAAGCGGGGAATCGTCAGGCGACCGCCGCGCTCGTCAGCCACGAAGTCGCGGGCTCGAGTTTGCCTCAGTTGGTGGTCGCCGATCCGCTCATTGCTTTTCAGCGCATCGCCCGCGAGCACCGGCGTGAGTTTCACGGCACCGTGGTCGGGGTGACGGGCAGTGTCGGCAAGACATCGACGAAGGATTTGCTCGCGCTGCTCCTTGGTGGCACTCCCTCGGTGTTGGCGACGGAGGGGAATTTGAATAACCACCTTGGCGTGCCGTTGACGCTGACGAAACTTGATCAGGCAATACATCGGGTGGCGGTGATTGAGGCGGGCATCAGTGGTCCGGGCGAGATGGCGCTGCTGGCCGAGATGATTGAACCGGATCATGCGGTGGTGACATTGGTCGCGCCCGCGCATCTGGAAAAGCTTGGCACGATCAACGGCGTGGCGGCGGAGAAAGCGCTGCTGCCGGCGGCGGTGCGGGCTGGTGGTTTGCAAGTTTTCGCTGCGTCGTGTCTCGGATTTGAATCGTTCCGTGCGCTGCAAAATTCACTCGTGCTCGTGCCGGAAAACGAGGGCATGACCAAGATCGCCGGACGCAGCGTGAAGTTTAATGTGTTTCACCGGCCGGATCGCACCGAGGTGACACTCGACGGCAAACGCCGGTTTATTTTACGGCGCATCTCGAGCGGCATGGCGCAAAATGCCGCGCTCGCGCTGGCGCTTGCTTCCGTGTTAGGCGAGAGTGATGCCGCGCTGCAAAGCCGGTTGGAAAACTGGCAGCCGTCGAAATGGCGCGGCGAACTCCGGCAGGTGGGGGAGGCGGCGGTGTATTGTGATTTCTACAATGCGAATCCCGCGTCGATGACCGATGCGATCGAGGCGTTCAACCGGTCGGTCGCGGCGGAGCTGCCGCGGATTTACGTGCTCGGTTGCATGGAGGAATTGGGTGCGTCGTCGGCCGAATATCATCAGCAATTGGGTCGTACGATGCATTTGCGGAAGGGGGATTTTGTTTTCGCGATCGGTGATCAGGCGGCGGCGTTGCGCGAGGGTCTGCTCGAAAATGGCAACGATCCGGCGCAGGCCGCCGTGATTGCCGATCTCACTTCCGTGCGTGAACGCCTCGCAGGATTCAAGGGCGCGGTATTTTTGAAGGGCAGCCGACGCTATCAATTGGAAACCGTCTTGGATCCGGCGCTGGCTCACGCGCATTAATTTTTTCTCCACCCCAAACGTAGCTCACCCCTGCTAAAATCGATGACACCCCCCACCGAAAAAATCAGCCCGATCTCAAAATATTCCCTTCCGTCCGCCATGGCTTGGGCGCCGCCAGTGCCGAAGGCGAATCCGTTGATTTTGAAAAAACATTCTTCGATCGTCACGCAGGCGTCGTCGCTGGGTTTTGGCCACACTGGGATGGGTTCAGTCACGCCGTTTCCTGCGCCGGCGCAAGCGGAAGCGTTTACGGTGCCGCGTCCCGTGATCTTGGAACCGATGTCGCCGTGGGGACAACCGGTGGAAAAGGTCGATTTTCTTGCGCTGTGGCGCACCGGCTCGGTCCGGACTGAAGCCTAGTTTTCCCGGCCACCGCTTCGCGCGGTCCGTTCCGCCGATTCGTTCGGCGGTCTTAACTGTTCTCCATGCTAAGTTATCTCTCAGAATACGCCTACCTCTTCGGACCGCTGCGTTTGCTGCGTTCCATTCCCGTGCGCACGGTCGGTGCGGCCGCCACCGCGTTGATCATAGGTTTCATTGTCGGACCGTGGATGATCCGAAAATTCCGCGAGCTGAAGTTCGGCCACGGCTACATCGACGAGCGCACGGGGTCGCTCGGCGCGACTTATTTTGATAAGCGACACACGCCCACGATGGGTGGCTTGATTATTTTCGTGTCGGTATTTGTCAGCGCCGTGCTCTGGGCCGAGCCCAATATCTGGGTCATCGTGGCCCTCTTCGTTTACACCGCGCTCACGGTGCCGGGCTGGCGCGATGATTATCTGAAGGTTGTCCACAAAAACAAAGACGGCATCAAGTCGTGGGAAAAAATCGCCTGGCAATCGGGTACCACTGTCATCGCGCTCGGCGTTTTGCTGTGGCATCCGATGAGTGCGGCCAAAATTCATGAGCTCTGGGTGCCATTTTTCAAGACGGCCGTCATCCAGTACATGCCATGGTGGCTGCTGCTCGTGCTGATTTATTTTTGGATCGTTGGGTTTAGCAACGCGATCAATTTGACCGATGGTCTCGATGGCCTCGCCGTGGGCTGCACGATTACAGTTACGCTGGTCATTGGCGTCATGGCCTATGTGGCGGATCACGTTTTGCTGTCGGAATATCTTTTGCTCAGTCATGTGCCTGGCACGGGTGAACTCACCGTGGTGTGCGGCGCGCTGATCGGAGCGTGCATGGCATTTCTCTGGTATAACTCGCATCCTGCGGAAGTTTTCATGGGCGACACCGGTTCGCTTGCGCTCGGCGGACTCATCGGCGTCATGGCCTTCATGATCCATCAGCCGATTACGCTGATTATCATCGGCGGCGTGTTTGTGGCGGAGGCGCTTTCCGTTATTTTTCAAGTCGGCTGGTTTAAATTCACCCGGAAACGCACGGGCACGGGCCAGCGGCTTTTCCTGATGGCACCGATTCATCACCATTTCCAGAAGAAGGGCTGGCCTGAAACCAAGGTCGTGCTCCGCTTCTGGGTTCTCTCGCTCGGCTGTGCACTCGCCGGTCTGGCCACACTCAAACTCCGCTAAGTTTATGCCGATTGATTTCAGTTTCGATTCCACCCCGAATTTCCGCGATCTCACTCACACCGGGCTGCTGTTGTTGCGCCAACCGGTGGTGCGTTCACTCGCCAAATTGCGCCGGCTGCGCCAAGGCCAGTCGGCCAACGAGGAGCTGCCACTCGCGCCGGTCAAATCGCGCCGAACCCCGGTCACTCGCGCTTGGGCCCAGTCCCTGGGTACCTGACTTTTTTCCGTCTGCGGCGTTTCCCGCCCCTCACATGCTCCCTTCACCTCCTGACGAAATCTTTGTTTTCCTCCAACGCGCGGTCGCCGTTTTCGGTGGCGGCGTGAGCGGACAAGGTGTGCTTGGTTTGCTGGCAGAGATCGGCGGGGTGGGGCGGCTCTACGACGAGAAATCACCTGACGCCGAAAATCAATTTACCGCCAGTCACGCCGCCCGACATGGTTTGGTCGTGTTCAGTCCGGGCTTTCCGGTTGAGCATCCGTGGCTCGCCACCGCCCGCGCCGCGGGTTGTGTGTGTCTGGGCGAACTGGACTTCGCTTCCTTTTTCTGGCGCGGAGAAATTCTCGCGATCACCGGGACCAATGGCAAAACGACGCTCACGGAGTTTCTCACGCACGCGTTGATCATGGCCGGGCGCACGACGCACATGATGGGCAATATCGGCTATCCGTTCAGCCGTTTCGTAATCGAGCAGACAGGTCGCGTCGATGTCGCGGTCTGTGAAGTCAGTTCCTTTCAGGCCGAAACGCTTGAGCGCCTCCGCCCCAACGTCACGTTTTGGACGAACTTTGCCGAGGATCACCTGGAACGCCACCCTGGGATGAAAGCGTATTTTGCGGCAAAATGGAAATTACTGGAACGCACTGCGCCGGGCCCGGTATTTGTCGGCACATCCGTGCAGAAATACGCCGCCGAGTGGGGTTATACTTTGCCCGTAAATGCCGCCGTGGCCACTGAGGATCAGACGGCCGATGCGCGTCTGGCCGGCACCGTGTTCGCGCAGTATCCGCAGTTGGAAAACTTTCTCTTGGCCGCTGCGTGGTGGCGTCATGCGGGTTTGCCCGAAGCAAAACTATACCTGGCGGCTAAAAATTTCCGGCTCGGTCAACATCGGCTGGCCAAAGTTGGCGTGCGCCGGGGCGTCACGTTTTGGAACGACTCTAAGGCCACGAATTTTCACGCGGTGGAGGCGGCCTTGGGCACGTTTTCGGCGCCCGTATTCTGGATCGGTGGCGGCAAGGCGAAGGGTGGGGACTTGCCCGGCTTCGCGAATCGCATCGCCGCCAAAATCCGCCACGCTTTCGTTCTGGGTGAAACTCAGTCGATCCTCGCTGAATCTTTTCGTGCGAATCAGACGCCCGTGACCACAAGCGGCAGCCTTGAGGAGGCCGTGCGGGCCGCCTTTGCGCAGGCCACGACAGGTGATCACATTCTGCTCAGTCCGGGCTTCGCCAGCTTTGATATGTTCCGGGGTTACGACGATCGAGGTCTTCAGTTCGAAAGCCTTGTGGAAAACCTGTGAATAACCCTCATTTTTAGATAGCAAATCACAAACCCACTCACTCATATTCCAGCCATGAAAATTCTCCAGATCTTCGGAGCCGTTGTCGCGGTGCATCTGCTCGCGTTTATCTTCATTTTTGCCAGCCCCGGTTGCCAGTCCGGCCCACACAATGTGCCGACGCCTGACGCCACCATGCCCGCTGAATCGACCCCAGCGCCGATCAGCTACAATGCTAACGCCTCGCCTCAGCCCGTTGATCTCGGCACGGCTCCGGTCTACGCCTCGGCGGGTTCATCCGGTCACCTCTCGCCCACGCGCCCTGGCTCGCCTGCGGCCGCAGCCGTTTCCACGGCTCATGTGACTGAGGATGTTGCCCCAGTAACCACCTATACGATCGTCAAGGGCGACAGCCTCTGGAGCGTCGCCCAGAAAAATCACATGCCCGTCGCTGAGCTGGCCAAGGCGAACAATTTGCCCACCGGTGCCGCCCTGAAACCCGGCAAGAAAATCATCATTCCCGGCAAAGCGGCCGCTCCTGCTGCCATGAAAGAAACCATCCCCGCCGCCACATCGACCGCCAAGTCGGCGACCAGCGCCGCCGCTCCGAGCGATGGCGTCAAATACACCGTTCTGCCCGGCGAAAGTCTCGGTGTAATCGCCCATAAACATCAGGTGTCAGTCGGCGAACTCGCGGCAGTGAACAACATCACCGATCCGTCGAAGGTTCGCGCCGGTCAGCAGCTGATTATTCCCGGTTTTAAGGCCGTCTCCAACAAGCCCGCCGCTCCCGCCACCAACCGGTCGCCAGCCACCTCGAAGCCGTCCGCTCCGACAAGCTCGGCCTCGGCCACTCCACCACCGGCCCCCGCCGTTCAACAGCGTTTTGAAATCGCCGCCCCACCTCCCGGACAGGATCTTGACGCTGGTTTGAAAGAACCAAGCACCGAGGTGCCGACCATTAAGGTGGAAG
>JANYFP010000234.1 GCA_025362555.1 Verrucomicrobiota bacterium | reverse complement strand
CGTCCCATTTTTCCGGATCTTTTTTGGGATCGCCGAGTTTAAATCGCATGCGAGAAAAATAAGGGTTCGAGTGCTGACTGTATTTATAATCCGCGATGAGGTTGGCCCAATCGTAGACGCCCGAAATGGACACGGCGCATTGATAGAGCGTGGGTTCGTAGGCCGCACCCGACAGAGCCAGATAACCGCCGAATGACGTGCCGATGATGGCCACCCGTTTGGGATCAATCAGTCCGGATGCGATCAGGGTTTTAGCTGCATCGGTGACGTCGTCGTGCATTTTTCGGAAAGCCCATTCGTCTTCCGTCGGGAACATCCACGTGTAACCGTTCGACGCGCGGCAATTGGGCTGGAGTACGGCGTAGCCGCGGTTGGCGAAAAATTGGGCTTCGGCGTTAAATCCCCACGTATAGCGCATCGACGGATCTGGGTTTGGGAGGACGACCAAGGGCGGTGGGTTTTGCTTGGAGGCTCCTTTTGGCATCGTCACGTAGGCGTCAAGTTGCCGGCCATCGCGGGTTTTGAATTTAACGATGCTCATCGGTTGCATCCGTTCCGGATCGATCCAGGGCGACGAATTTTTTATCAGGCCGGCTTGGTGTTTTTCCAAATCAACCCAGCTATAGATCGCGGGCTGGCGATCGGAAAAAGTGCTGATGAGTACGACTTTTCCAGCTTTGTCGGTGCCGAGAATTCGCACGACCTGACGGGGGAAAAGTCCATCCACGACCTTTTGCAACGAGCGATAATCTTCCGTAAACCAGGTGACACGTGGACCATCCCGGTTATAAATTGCCCCCATGATATTATGGGTCACCGGATCACGATAAAGCCAGGGATCACAGTCGTAAGCCTTGTCCTGCACGAGGACGTCGAGGACTTTGCCGGTGGCGGCCTCCATGACTTCTAGCGCGCGCGGTTTCCCGTCTTGGCGAGGACCGAGTACGATGATTTCACCCGGATTGTCCCCGCATTCGAAGAAATTGACTTCTTCCAGATTCACCGGGCATTTCTCCCAGGTTTCGCCCACCAGTTGATGCAGTGTCAAAACGCCGTCTTCTGAGGTGCAACCAAAGGCGAGATGTCCTTCTTTATCGGCCTGATACCACACATCGAAACCATGATCAGTTTTAAGGACGGGGTAACTGTTCATGATCTGTTTGGCGGTTTCGCCGGAGCGCACCTCGGTGTTGATGCGGAAAACTTCGCCGTATTTTCCGGTTCGCCGGGTGTTTGCTGGAACCTTGACCAGGGGATGGGTCCGGTCATCGGGCGGAATCGACACCAGAGTGGACCAGACTGCTGGTAATATAGGATAGGCGCTGTAAAGGGCGCCGACGTCGGCGGCGAATAGACCGCCGTCGAAAACTTTATCGACGCCGACGGAGTAGATGACCCGCTCGTCGTTCAACCAGTCGACTTGATAGATATCTTTGTCTCCCTTGTACGCCACGGCCTCAATTTTTTTGGACTTTAGGTCATAGACCATGAGTTGCGTGTGATCCTCGTTGGCCGAGATGATGGAGGCAATGTGAGTGCCTGCGAGGTTCAGCTTGGGCGCCTGCAAAATAGCCGGACGAAAGAAATCCATAATCGGCACTTGCTCGCTGGCGGGCACCGGTTCGTTCCGGTTGAGGTCGATTTTTGCCGCCGTGCAGGTAACGGAAATTATCCCGCCGAGGGCGAGAATTCGGATGAGCTGCAGACAATGCGATCGGTTGGAGAGGATCATGGTTGGGGTGTTGGGCACGAATGAAAAAGGGGGGACAGTCCGGGCGGACGAGCGAGGTGCGATGAGTCAAGAAACTGGATAGGTATTGATCAAAGCGATTTTTCCTCGGCAAAGGGATCATTCTTATTACGGAAATATTTTAGGCGATGGATTTTTGCTGGAAACGCCGCGTCATTTACCGCGATCGGGATCAGCTGATACCTTTGAGCAATCCCTTCGTGTAGCCGACTGATTCCGCCAGGCCGGCGACGGGATCGTTCGGGTCTTTTTCGTGTTCGAACCACACCGTTTGATCGTAGCCCGTTTCGATCAGGGACGTCAGGATCGCACGTTCGTCGATGAGGCCGCGGCCGATTTCAACAGGAATATCCTCGGCACCGATTGCGGCTAAACTGTCCTTGAGATGAACATCGAAAAGGCGGGCGCGATACTGATGGATCGCGTCGACTGGATTTACGCCGGCACGATAGCTGTGGCCGACGTCGAGGCAGAGGCCGATGCGCGAGTCGAGCGGTTGAATTGCCTGCCAGACTTCTCTCGGCGATGGCCACACTTTATCCTCCGGACCGTGATTGTGAATGGCGGCGCGCAAGTCGTATTCTTTTACGAGGCGTTCCAGCATCGGTAGCGCGGCCGGCTCCGGGCTGCAACTGAAGAGTGGCACATCGAGGGCCTTGACGTAGTCGAACATCCGGCGCATCGCGGGTTCGTCGTTTTTGAGATAGAGGACCCCACAGCACCGCACGATGATGCCGGCGGCTTTGATTTTCCTGGCGATCTCCACCCAACTGGCGGGCGTATTTTCCCACGGGGAGTGGGCGCGATGAAGTGAAATAGCTTCGAGTCCGACGCGACGCACCGCAGCCAGCGCGTTTTCGAGCGGCAGACTTTTCAACGTGACCGTTGCGACGCCAAACTGGAACGATGCCTTTGGTTTAGGCGCAGGCGATTCGGCCGCGTGCAGCGAATTTAAAGCGCCAGCGAAAGGAATGCTCGCGCCGGCAGCAGCGAGGTGTTTCAGGGCAGTGCGGCGAGTGATGGAGTGGGGCATCGGAGTGGGGGATAGAACTAGTTTTCGGTGGTGACTGGAATGTGGGCGGGGTGCCCTCACCCCGCGCTGCGGAGCGATGCCTCGCGGAGCGGGAAGCGAAATAGGTCTGGAATATTAGATCAGGCCGAGTTTTTGCAGGACTTCGGGCGGCGGACCTTTGAATTCGGCGAGAGGCAGATTGCCGATGTAACGGAGATCTTTCATCCCGGCGGGTGTGGTGTAGAAACCGCCCGCAGTGAGGTCGCGGGAGCGGGCGAAAAATTTCGCGGCGGCGGCGAATTCCGGCCGCGCCTCGGGCTCATGACAGAGATCATCGCAGAGCGTGGAGGTTTGCTTTTCGTCGAGGTCGGCAAATTTACTTCCGAAGCGGCGGTCGGATTCCGCGTCCATCCAAGCGAGACCGTCGAGGATGGGCTGGCGATCACGTTGTTGATCGGGGTACGGTGCGCTGATCCATTCGTCGATGAAGTCGTGCACCCCCACGCTGGCGGCGCTGGGCGAATGCTCATCGGCGGGAATAATCGCGGCGCAAAGTGCAGCGGCGGTGCGACGCTGGGCATCGCTCAACGTGAGCGGCCAGAGATCGCCGGGCTTGTAATCATGATTGAGTTCGGGATCGGCGCCGTAAGGTTTCCCCGAAGGAGTCGACGCTGTGGCGCCAGGCGCTTGACGGTTGAGTACTGTCAGGCTGGCGGCGGCGGCGAGCATCCATTTGAGGGCGGTCCTACGATCAAGGCGGGGAGTGTCAGGGGAACTCATGTCAGATATTTCCTTTTTTCATTTCCCCGAGGAGATGTTCGGCCGACCGCCACGCGAGGGCGAAGATGGTGATCGTGGGGTTTTTATCGGCGCTGGAGGCGAAAGTGGCGCCGTCGGCGACATAAATATTTTTTACCGCCCAAGTCCGGCACCACTGGTCGGTCACGGATGTGCGGGAATGCTCGCCCATGATGGCGCCGCCGACTTCATGCGTCACGCGTCCGCCTTTTCCAATCGCGATCTCCTTACCGGTGCGATTGGTTTTCGTGGCGCCGAGCACTTTACCGCCGAGGGCTGAGATAATGTCGGCGAAGGTATTCACGGCGTGCTCAGCTTGGCGGGTTTCGTGATCCGACCACTTCCACGAAAAACGCAGCACGGGAATTCCCCACTGGTCTTTCACCACCGGATCGAGATCGCAGAACGAGTTGTCGTTAGGGAGCATTTCACCACGGCAGGAAAAATACATGGTCGAGCCGTAGAAGCGGCGGGCGTCGGCTTTGAATTGCCGGCCGTAACTGCCTCGGGTGAAGTGCTGCAGGCCGGTGCCCGTGCCGCTATTCGGGATATCGCGTCCACCGCCGAACTCGATGTGATAGGGGCGGGCAAAGCCCAGTTTCCCCGTCAGTTGTTCGGCGTAGCGCGTCCACGGGGCATACATGTGCGCACCGCCTGCGCCGTCTTCATTGTGCGGCGGGAGATTTTCCAGCAGCGGAATTTGTCCGCTGAGGTTCGCGCCGACCGTCGTCATGATATATTTTCCGACGAGCCCGTTCGTGTTGGCGAGGCCTTGAGGAAAGAGCGTGGATTTCGAATTCAGGAGTACGCGCACGGATTCACAGGAACTCGCGGCGAGGACGACCGCGCGGGCTTTCACGCGGCATTCCTGGCCGGTGACCTTGTCAATGAAGACGACGCCGTCCGCCAGGCCTTTGGCGTTGAGCGTGACTTCGCGCACCATGGCATTGGTCACGATGTCAAGATTTCCGGTTTCGAGGGCGGGCGGGAGGTGGACGGTGTTTGATTGATACGCGGCGCGAATCGAGCAACCGCGATGACACGGCGTGGCCCAGAAACAGGCGGCACGCTCACTCATCGCTTTCGCGAGGATGCGTTGGGCCTTGGGATTATTTGGGTGCAGTTTGGCGGGGAGTCGCTCGTGGTCGAGGCGCTGCGTGAGCACGGCACGGTGAATGGGAATCACCTCAACCCCGAGGGGCTTGCCGTATTTTTTAACGAGCAGCTCGTTCGCGCGAGGGGCCGGTGGAGGTTGCAACACACCGGGCGGAGAGTCCGGCGTGTTCTCGAAGCCTTCGTTTTCGCCGTAGACGCCAATGAGCATCTCGACTTTGTCGTAGTAGGGCGCGAGGTCTGCGTAGGAAATTGGCCAGTCAAAGCCCAGGCCGTCGCGGCTGCGGCCCTTAAAATCATAGGGACCCATGCGCAGCGTGTGTCGCGCCCAGTGATTTGTGCGGCCGCCGAGCATCCGGGAGCGCCACCAATCGAATTGCAGCGACGGGTCGTTCGATAATTGCGTGTACGGTTCGCCGGGAACAGTCCAGCCGCCGCCGACGGTGGCGTCGTGAAATCCCCAATATTTATCGGGCGTGGCGGCACCGCGAAGTGGTGCGACCGAGTTGTCCTGAAACATCGGGGTTTCCTTGATCGGATCGTAGTCGCGGCCGGCTTCGAGCATGAGTACTTTGGCGCCTTCCATCGTGAGCGTGTACGCCGCTTGGCCACCGGCAGCGCCAGAGCCAACGACGATGACATCGTATTCGTGCTGAGCTTGCTGAGCTGAAATAGCGGGCATGACGAAGTGGGTTGGACGAGCGGGCGGGCGTGTGACGTCGTGAGGGGGGCGGATTTATTCAGGGTGGAGAAACCGGAGATTAACAAAGCGGAGTCGAGCTCAACCGCGTTTCAACGTCCACCACTTATTCGACGAGCGAGCGGAGGCGTTCTCCGTCAAGGTGCCGAGGCGGCGGCGGCCAGTGGGACGGGTTGGAGGTTCTTGGCGAGAAATGCTTCGATGCCGGCGTAAAGCGCGACTTGGTTTTTGACATAGCCCATGCCATGACCCTCGCCATGGATCAGCAGAACCTCGTGGGCGACTCCGTGCTTTTCCAATTCCGAAATCAGGTGGCGCGATTCATTTACATCGGCAACGGGATCGTCGGTGCCGTGGGCGACAAATAGGGGGATGCGAATTTGGTCCGTGTGGCGCAAGGGTGAGATCGCGGCGAATTTTTCGCCTTGTTGGCCCGGGTCGCCCAGGTTTCGGCTGAAAATGCCGAAGGCGGCGTTGTCGTGTTGGTCACGTTTTTTTTCTTTGAGTACCTGCCCCCAGTCAAAAACACCTGCGATCGTAATTGCGCAGCGATAAAGTTTCGGTTCGAACGCCGCGCCGCAAAGGGCCAGATAACCGCCAAAGGATGATCCCATGATGGCCATGCGCCTCGGATCAACCAATCCGGTTCCAACCAGTGCTTTGACGGCGTCGGTGACATCCTCATGCATTTTAAGGAAGGCCCAAGTGTCCTCAGCGGGGAATGCCCAATGGTAGCCAAGCGAACCACGATAGTTGGGTTGGAGAACGGCGTAACCGCGACTGGCGAGGAATTGAGCCTCACGGTCGAATCCCCAAGAGTCACGGTGCCACGGGCCACCATGCGGCAACACCACCAGTGGCGCGGGAGTTTGTTTTGAAGCGCCTTCGGGTAGGGTCACATACGCGTCGAGGAGGTGCCCATCACGAGTTTTGAATTTCATGACGCGCATCTTTGCCATCCGCTTTGCTTCGATCCAAGGCGCCGTATTTTTGATTAAGCGCAGTGATCGAGTTTTAAGATCCAGTGAATAATACACCGGAGGCTGACAATCGGAATACGCGCTTACAAAGAAATGAATCTCGTCGTTATCACTGCCGAGAATTTGGATAACTTGTCCGGGAAGATTGTCCTCGATGATTTTTTGAACGGTGCGGTAGTTGTCGTCGAACCATACTGTTTGGAGCCAGCCTCGACTGTAACGAAGGCCGATGATTATTCCCGTCTTCGGGTGACGGTAGACGGAGCAAGGTGTCAGGTCATATTCTTTATCCTGCCAGAGGATTTCACCTAATTTGCCGGTGATTGTATTGAGTCGCTGTAATGCGCGGGGCTTTCCATCCTGCCGCGGCCCAGTGACTATCAGCTCATTTGCTTGGTCGCCCGCTGCGATCGGGTCGATCACATCGAGGTTGCGGGGCATGGTTCCCATTTTTTGTTGACGAAGCGAAACAATGAAAAGATGCCTTTTTTTGCCGTGATCGCGAAGGCGAGATGGCCGTCCTTGTCGGCCATGTAATCAATCACCACGCCCTCACGCGGCGGCACGGCGAAGTTGCTCATGATACTGGCGTGTACGCCGTACAAGGAGGTCTCCTCGCGGTATTGTTTTCCCTGCATTGTTTCCGGCGGCGCATCGCGATTTTCCCCGAGCCTTTTTGTGGCATCGATTTGCACGACCCCAAAATCGTTGTCGTCGTCGTAGGCGTTGCGGTAGATCCAGAGCAGCGGTTTCATCGGGGTTTCGCGAGGTACGCCGATTAGTTTGGTGACGCTGGAGGTCAGGATCGCGTAGTGGTCGCTCATGTCAGCCGCGTTGGTGACGAAGACGCCCTCGGCAATGTGCTTTTCGGAAATCATGCTAGACAGAAGATGATCTTGGTCCAGCCAGGCGAACGAATCGATCTCATGGTTGCCTCTGCCTTTGAGCACGTGGCTTTGCATTTTGCGCAAATCGAATACCTGCATGGCCGTGCTGTCGTCCCCGGTTTCAACCAAAGCAGCTAGTTTTGTTCCGGACGGATTTAAGGTCGGATGGGAGAACAGTGATGGGCGGAAGAAATCGCCAATGGGAATGACTTCGTTGGCCGCGACCGGAGTGATTCTTTCCAAATCCGTTTTTTCGGCGGCTGAGAGAATCGTCAGGGTAGGCGCTAGGAATAAGACGAAAGCGGCCAGAAGGTTTGCTTTAAAAAAGCACATGAGGCAGGTGGGGTCCTGTTTTATTAAGTCCTGTTTCTTAACCGGCATGGTCGCGGATTTAGTTCGCGATAAGTTTTTAAAATTTCAATTGCGGGGCAAAAATTGAGGTCACCTTTTCCGGAAAAAAGAGCCGCTCACTTGAGCAGTTCGCGCAAATCGGCGAGATTGAGTTTCGCGGAGGCCGCGTCACTGGCTTCAAAAATATCAGCCAGCAGCGCGCGCTTCGTGTCCTGCAGGGTCATGACTTTTTCTTCGACGGTGCCGGCGCAGATTAATTTGTAACTGGTGACGACTTTAGTCTGGCCAATGCGATGGGTGCGGTCCGTCGCCTGGGCTTCAGCGGCGGGGTTCCACCACGGATCGTAGTGCACCACGACATCGGCCCCCGTGAGATTTAAACCGGTGCCGCCTGCTTTCAACGAGATGAGAAATACAGGGACGCTCGCGTCACTTTGGAAACGATCGACGGCCGCCTGCCGCGCCTTCGCCGTCATCGAGCCGTCGAGGTAACAATGGGCCACGCCCTGAGCTTCGAGTTCCTCGCGCAACAGGCCGAGGAGGGAAGTGAATTGGGAGAAGACGAGCATGCGGTGGCCTTCATCAATGCTCTCGGCGAGCAACTCGCGGAAGGCCTCGAGTTTCGCACTCTCCGCGGTTTCGTTTTCGATGAGGCGCGGATCGCAGCAAATCTGGCGGAGGCGCAGCAGTTGCGTGAGTGTGGCCATGCGCAAGCGGCCTTCGGTGGCGCCGGTGGCGGCGAGTTTGTAGAGTTCCTGCTCGGTGGTTTCCTGCATCCGGCGGTAGAGCGCGGCTTGGGATGCGGTTGGTTCGCAATAGATGATTTGTTCGATTTTTTCCGGCAGTTCGGGGGCGACAACCAGTTTGGTGCGGCGAAGAATATACGGCGCAGTCTGGATGCGCATGCGTTCATCGTACCACGCGCGATCAGCGCCGCGCACGCCGGCCGGCACCGCCGCGAGGAACCCGGGCATCAGGTATTCGAAGAGCGAGCGCAAATCGTCGAGGGAGTTTTCGAGTGGCGTCCCGGTGAGGAGAAAACGGCCTTGGCCGCGCAGTGTGCGCAAGGATTGAGCGGCTTGCGTGCGCCGGTTTTTCAAATGCTGTGCTTCGTCGGCGAGGATGATGTCGAGTTCGATGGCGCTGAAAATTTCCTCGTCACGTGTGAGCGTGCCGTACGACGTGATGATCAGATCATACGAGGAAAATTCGGCGTGGGTCGTCAGCCGGCGGTCGCCGTGATGGACGAGGACGCGTAGTTGCGGCGTGAAGCGCGCGGCTTCGCGGCGCCAGTTTTCCATCAGTGACGCGGGACAGACGACGAGGGAAGGCAGACGTAAATCCGAAGCGGGGCCGCGTGAGGACGGTGGGCGCGCGTGTCGTGCGGCGAGGAGCGCCAGCGCTTGCAGGGTTTTGCCGAGACCCATTTCGTCCGCGAGAATGCCGCCAAGTTTCTGGCCGTACAAATACCAGAGCCACGCGACGCCGAGTTTTTGATAAGGACGAAGGACGTTGGCAAGTTCGGGCGGCACCGGAGCAGGGGAGAGCGTGGCGATTTGGAGTAACGCCTGGCTGCGTTCGTGCCACGTGGCGGGCGGTTGGAAATGCGAAGCAGCTTCCGCAAGAATTTCCTGCACTTCAGCGACCCGCGCGCGGATGATGCGATGCTGACGGCGCAGGCCGCCCATCGCTTCGCGTTCGCCGGCGAGGGCTTGGTGCGCGGCTTGCAATTTGGCGAGGCGTGTCGGGTCGACGAGGTAGATTTCGCGGCCGCTTTCGATGTAGCTGCGGCTCGTGTTGACCGCGTTGAGGATTTCACTTTCAGGTGCGGCACCGGCTTTCAGGGCGAGCGTGACGTCGTAGTTGTCGCTCTGCTCTTTGATTTCAGCCACGATGCCGACCGGTTGAATGTGGGCGGTGTTGCGTTCGAAATTCTCCGTGAACTCGGCGCCGTGATGTTCGCGCAATTCCGTGCCGTAGGTGGCGAGAAAATTGAGGGCTTTGTGGCGGTTGCGCAGCCAGAATTTTCCGTTGGTGGGCTCGAGGACGAAGCCGTGGCGTTTTACCAAATCCCAGATGTCTTCGTAATTATCGGCGTCGCGCGAGGGTAAGGTGATGGCGAGAAAATGTTCGGAGCCGTCGACGGTCATCGCTTTCCATTCAGGCTCGCGGGAGGCGGACGCTTTGATGGACGTCGCGGTCGCCAGCACTGGCGGCGGAGTTACAACGGCGGAGGGAGGGAGCAGTAAAAACTCGTCCACGCCGACGAGGTCGGCGTGGTGCCATGCAATGGGTGCGGTCGGGCGATTGATCCAGAAAAATACCGGTTGGCCGGTGAGTGCGTCGGTCAGCTCGCTGAGTTGGGCGCGGGTGACTTGGATAAACGCGACGGGCGCGGGTTTGGCGCCGATGCGCTGCAAGACGGCGAGTCCGGCCATCAGAGCGGGTGATGGAGCAACGGCGAGATCGAGTTCCAGGCGTACGGCGATAGCGTCGCGTTTGGCTGCGGCGGCGAGATTGGGCGGAAGGAGGAGACGAAGCATGGGAGGAGCCGGGCACTATGAGTGGAGTCGCCGGTTGCCGTTAAGTAAATAAAGTGGACGGTTCAGCGCCGGCGCAGCGCGAGGATGAGAAACATCATGCCTGCGGGGGCGATGGCGGATACGGCAATGCCCCAATGGAGGTTGTGGTGGTCGGCGACCCAGCCGACAATCCACGGCATGCAAATCCCGCCGGCGTTGCCGAAGGCGGCGAGCAACCCGAACATGCTGGCACCGCCAGCGGGAAAACGATCGGCGGTGATGGCGAGCATCGTGGGCCAAAGGCAACTGCCCGTGAAACCGGCGGCGATGCAGGCGGCGAGAGCCACGGAGGGCAGGGGAGAAAAAGACCCGACCATAAAGAGCAACACCGACAGTCCGCAGCTCCACGCCATGATTTGAAACGAATCAAGTTTCATACTCACCGCTCCGATGACCATGCGTCCGGCGGCCATCGCGAGAGAGAAAAGCAGGAGGGCGCTGCCGCCGACCCACGCGGGAAAACCGAGGGCGGTTTCCGCGTACGCAGGCAACCATTGCGCGAGTCCGAGTTCGGTCGCACCGCCGAGAGCGATGGCGGCGAGTGCGCCGAGGAACCAGCCGCGACTTAACAAGGTGCGGGCCTGAGTGCGCACGCCCGTCGTGGCCATGGCGGGGAAATGTTGCGGGCCGAACGCAAACAATAGCCCCACCGGCAGGGGGAGCAAAATCAGGCAGGCGGTGTGCCAGCCGAAACCGGCGTGCAAGGTCAGCGTACCCGCCAGAATCGTGAGCGCGGCGCCGACGCAATAAAACGAATGCAACATGTTTAGCGCGGGAGTGCGCCGGGTGGGGTTGAGCGCGGAGACCACGGGACTGAGCACCATGTCGAGCACGCCGCCACCGAGTCCGAGGAAGAAGAGCGCGAGGCAAAGCGAAGGGTAGCTCGGGGCAAATGCCATCGCAGTGAGGCTGAGACCGATGAGGGCGTTGCCGAGTTGGACAAAGGGCTTTGCGCCCCAACGATCAGCCAGTGGGCCGGTGATTAAAATTCCGAGCACGACGCCGGCGAAGGAAATCGCGCCGAGTCGGCCGAGCTGTTCCTGAGAAAGTCCGGCGACGCCGCCAAAGGTGGTGCTCAGCGTGATGAGGAAGACCGGGAGGAGGTTCAGTCCGATCGACAGACTGATCATGGCGGCGTAACAAAGCCAGGTCAGGTACCGCGGGGATCGAGCAGGGGATGGGGTATTTGGGGGCATGCTTTGGGGTGAGGGCGCGCAGGCGAAAAAATGCGCCGGGTGCGCCGCGAGCTTGTTCGCGCCCCGGAGCGCGAGCAAGCTCGCGGCCTACGAAATCAGTACGCGCAAAGTCGTGGCCAGCGATATGGTGCGGGCGAGTATTACTGGTTTAGGGGTGATGTAGGCGGGTTGCTCTCACCCCGCGAGGCATGCGCTGCGAAACCTGAAATCAGCGGGGTGAGGTACCGTTGTTTGCTTACTGCAAACCCGGCATTTGTCCGGGCTGGTCGCCCGGCAAAGGCGCCACGCCCACAAAAAATCCGCCTGTTGGGTCTGTTTCAAACGCCCCGGAGCTTGCTCCGGGATGTTTACTTCGTCTCGGCGGACTTTGGGTTCGCCCAACCGCGCACCCATTCCCGCGCGAAGCGACCGGAGGCGGTGAGGTCTTTGTCCGTCCAGGGACCTTGGCTCGGTGCGCTGGGCAAGAAAATGCAGGCGGTTTCTGCTTTGTCGTAGATGCCCCAGTTGCAATGGCTGAGGTCCCACTGGCGCATGAAGGCCATCCATTCCTGGGTTGAGACGACGTCGATGTGGCCGTCGCCGGAAGCGTCGCAGGTGCCCCATTCCGTGACAAAAAGGGGCAGGCCTTGATTCAGGGCAATGACCGCTTTGTCGCGTAATTTTTGTTTATGGGTGCCGGCATAGAAGTGCAGCGTGTACGCAAGGTTGTTGTCCTGGATCGGATCGGCGGCGGCGAGGTCCACGTCCTGGGACCAGTTCGGCGTACCGACGATGATGAGGTTGTCGGGATCGATGGCGCGGATGGCGGCGATGACTTTTTCCGCGTATGGTTTGACGTCTTTACTCCAGGTCAGGCCGGTGATCGGTTCGTTGAAAATTTCATATATCACGTTGGGAGACTGCCCGTATTTGCGGG
>JANYFP010000435.1 GCA_025362555.1 Verrucomicrobiota bacterium | reverse complement strand
GATCACACCATCAAGACCCGTCTGCTGCTTCGTCCGATTGTGTCCTCGATCGGCACGATCCGCCTTGGGGGCGTGAACAAAGGCGGCTTCGGAGTCGGGATGCCGCCAGCCCCACACCGCACACTCAGCTGTTACGGCTTCGCCTACATATTGGCCGGAAGCGGACAATTTCACGACGCGACCACGCCCTCCGCAAAAATATCCAAAGGCGATGCGGTGCTTTTTTTCCCAGGCGTGCCGCATCGATGCGGCACACTTCCCAACGCATTTTGGGACGAATTATGGTTTGAATTCGAGGGACCGGCGTTCGATCTGATGCGCAAGGCCGGACTGCTGAATCCCAAGCGCCCCATCCATCATGCACCAAACTGCGACTACTGGTTCCGTCGTTTTTTCCAGATTATCCCGCCGGTGCACCTGCGGAAAAAAACCCCGCCACAGGTAATCGTCAGTCGATTCGTCTCGGTGTTGACCGAAATTCTGGCCGATAGTGAATCCGACGACGAGCCCTCGCAGACGCGGGACGATTGGCTGGACACCGCGTGTGCGATGTTATCCACGCAGGATACCGGCAAGGCGAGCCACCCGGCGGAAGTGGCAAAAAAACTGGGCCTCTCTTATGAGACCTTTCGGAAAAAATTCCGGGCGGTGGTTGGGTTTTCCCCCGGCCGCTACCTGCTCGACTCCCGCATCGATCGAGCTGCCGCGCTGCTGCACCAGGGCCGTTTCACGGTCAGGGAAATCGCCCTGCAAATGAACTTCTGTGACGAGTTTTATTTTTCCCGCTGTTTCAAGCGCCGCTTTGGTCAATCGCCCCGAGCCTTTCGCCAGCGGGTTCGCGGCGGAAAATAAATATCCTCCGGGCGATTCCCGTCGAGTGGCTTTTGTGGGAACGAGCTTACTCCCACCACGAGGGACCATTCCAATGAAACCGCTTAGCGCCCGGGCCCGATCACGGGCCCGACCAGTGATGTCCACAAACGATAACCGGCCTGGTTCATATGCAGATTATCCGGCCCGAACAGATCGGCCCGTGGTTCGCCCGCCCCATCTAGCATCGCGGTGAAGACGTCGACAAACTTAGCCTGCGGATCGCCCTGGCAGAGTGCGGAAATTGCCTGATTCACCTCCCGCATTTGCGGCAGAAGCGCCTTTCTCCGCGGACTGGGTTTGAGGGAAATAAAAACCAACCGCGCCTCGGGTTCCGCCGCATAAAATTGCCGGCGCAGTCTTTCAAAGGCCGCCACGACTTCCGCAACCGAACGCCCATCCGCCAGATCATTGTCACCCGCATATACCACCAAAATTCGCGGATGCAGCGGATAAACCAGCCGACCCGCATAGTCCGGCAGATCGCCGAGATGAGTTCCGCTAATGCCTCGGTTCACAACAGAAATTCCAGGAAAATCCGTTTTCAATGTACTCCATATATCAATGGATGAACTGCCCGCGAACACCACCGCCCGCTCCGCCGGGGACTGCGCTTTATCTTTTTCCAGATACCGCCCCACCCTCGCCTCCCAGCGGGCTGAGCCTTGGTCGGCGGCAAGAACCGCGAGGGGGAACAGGCCAGCGAAAAAAAGCATGGCCGCCACAATTGAAGGGAGCAAGCGAGCGAAGATCATAAGGATTAAACTAACGTTTTTAATACAGTGAACCAGCACATTTGTCGCCACAAAATCGAACGAGCTAAAATTTACTCAAGCGCTTGAAGGCCGCGCCTTCCCGTGGAACAGACGTGAGTTGGATCCATTCAATTGAACGATCACTTCGTTCACCATCCGCAAGCACTGAACGGTGGTACGTGCCTCCGGACGCGTTGGTGCAGTACGCGCACGAGAAAACGCTGAATCATTACAGCCAAGTGAAAACATCCGAAGCAAATTCCGGTGTATTAAACCCACCGAAAATAAAAATGCCCGCAGTCAATCAAGACTGCGGGCATAATGGCCGAGAAAACGCTTTTTAGAAGTTGGTGCGCAGCGTCAGTTCGATCGTACGCGGTGCGCCGTAATAGTTGCGGTTTGCCAGGTAGCTTTTGTCGAAGAGATTCTTGATCATCAGCGAAGCGTTGAAATTCGCGTTGAAGGCGTCGAATTGCGTGCCCAATCCGGCGGAAAACACGGCGTAGGAATTGAGTTCCCACGGCTTGTTCAATTGGTTGTTCAGCGAGTACCACGCCTCAGTGAATTGACGCTTGTCCACCCAGCGGCCGTTGGCGACGACGTAGAGATTCTTCAGCCCACCATAACTTCCAAGGTCTTGACGCGCATTGAAGGAGATCTGGTGGTGGGGCGAGTAGGCCTCTTCCATGTTTTTCGCCGGAGTCGGCGTGACCTGGGCCAAGGCCAGCTGCGCCGGCAAAATAACACCGAGCGCAATTAACGCGCAACGCGTGGGGAATACTGGAGGATATTTCATGACTCGTTTGTAGGGGGTTAGCTTCACGATTTGATATTGGGTAGACCAAGCCTAATCGGCCTGCACCGATCGGTTACCGTTTACTTGGATCGGGCCGAACAAGGCAGCCCGTGTCTCAGAAATAAATCTCCCGCTCATTCAATCGCATGAATCGACCACCCGTCCGGTTGCCGGGATCATCCTCATGCGATTGAATGAAGGGAAAGTTTTCGTGGAACGGTTTTGGCCGATGCTGCGGATTATATGCAGATTCCAGCTGCGGACCGTCCTCCGCTCTCGTTCCCCTCCCGCCCCCTTTCCTCTCTGCCCGCCGCCACCTGCGAAGCACTCCACGTGCAACCGGATTGGACCGCGCCGCGCTCGCCCTTTCTCCACACGTGGGAAGGCGTCATCAACGTGGACCAATTCCGCTGGATGGTCCGCGGCGACATGCAGGATCATTTGGAACTCGCCCAAAAGGAACTCGGAGCCCGCCACGTCCGGGGCATCGGCATGTTCGACGACGAGATGCGGGTATTCTGTCCGAGCCCGGCTTCGTTCATGGGCTATGAAGCCAAGGACCCGCGCACCAACTGGCAAACGGTGGATTATGTCATGGACTCGATGCTCGACCGCGGGCTCAGCCCGATGTTCACCACTTCGTTTGTTCCCAAAGCCATGGCGTCCGGCAGCACGACAATTTTTTCCACCAACGCCTCCACTACTCCGCCGAAAGATTTGCGCCAATGGGCCGCGCTGGTTCAGGACGGCGTAAAACATGCCATCGACCGGTACTCGCTCGAAGTTGTCCGCCACTGGTACTTCGAAGTCTGGAACGAGCCCAATCTCAAAGGCTGGTTTTGGGACGGCACCCAGGATCAGTTTAATGAATTCTGGCGCGCCACCCATCAGGCAATCAAATCGGTCGACGCCTCCCTCAAAGTCGGCGGGCCCTCCACCGCCCGCGCCGAATGGGTGGACGATCTGCTTCGCTACGGCGACCAACACCATTGTTGTCCGGATTATCTCACCACCCACATCTACAATAACGACAGCCCGACCGAGGAAGCGCTGGCCCCGTTTGCCGGAGCCCAACTGGAAAAAAACAGCCGATCACCCGATTCCGCCGCGAACCTGATGCGACAGTTTCGCCAGCGAATGAATCGCGTCGGTTTCAAAGGCGAACTGCATTGGAACGAATGGGGCCGTTCATTTCACGCGGTCGACGCGCGCCGCGAACAACCTTCCGAAGCGGCATTCATCGCGCGCCTCTTGGCCGATGTTTCCCAAGAGGCCGATTCATTTGCCTACTGGTGTCTGAGCGACATCTACGATCAGGTCGGCTACGGTCGTGAAGCCTTCCATGGCGGCTATGGGTTGCTCAGCCTGCAGGGTTTGCGGAAGCCGTCCTACCACGCTTTTCAACTGCTCAGTCTCTTGGACCACCAACGCGTCAAGCATACCGGCAGCGGACTCGACTCTTTCCGCAACGCGATCGTTACCGCATCCCAGCGGACCGCCCACGTGTTGATCTATGGTTACGACCATGCCGATAATCCCGCGCGCACAGCCCTGAAGATCACCGTCGATCTTCCCGCCGGTGCCCAGGCAGGAAAACTCTATCGCATCGATTCATCCGAGAACAATGTCGTCGCGCGATGGCACGAGCTCGGAGCTCCGGCCTACCTTTCGCGCGCGCAAACCCGTGAACTTGCCGCCACCAACGCGCTTCAAGCTTGTCCAGGGGCCGTGCGAACCGAAGGCGCGGAAAATCAGCGGCGTGCCTGCTTCACGATGGAAGCGCCCGGCGTGGCTTTGCTGGAAATAAAACTCGCCGGCACGTGATCATTTACCGCACCACGCGCATCCTCCGATGAACCTTCAATTTCCCCGCCACTTCACGTGGGGCGTCGTCGCCGCCGCTCCGCAAATCGAAGGTGCCGCCACCGAAGATGGCAAAGGAGAATCCAACTGGGACCACTTTGCCCGCCAACCCGGGCGCATCACGAACGGCGACAACCTCGACGTCGCCTGCGACCATTATCACCGCTTTCGCGAAGACTTCTCTTTGATGCGTCGTCTCGGCGTGAAAAACTACCGCTTGTCCATCGCGTGGTCGCGGATTTTCCCTCTGGGCCGCGGCGCGATTAATCTCAAGGGGCTGGATTTCTATGATCGGCTGATCGACGACATGCTGGCCAAGGGCATCACTCCGTGGGTGACGATGTTCCACTGGGACCTGCCGCAGGCCTTGGAAGACGAGGGCGGCTGGCGGACCCGCTCAACGGCCGCAGCGTTCGCCACCTATGCCGACACCATCGTCAAAGCCTACCGCGATCGTGTGAACCGCTGGATCACACTCAACGAAATCGGTTGTTTCACGCGCCTCGCCTACGGCGGCACTCTCCGCCCGCCCGCGTTGAATGAACCCGAGCAAGTCATCAATCAAACTTACCATCACGCCCTGCTCGCGCACGGCCACGGCGTCCGCGCCGTGCGGGAGCATTACCGATGACTCGCGAATTCCTGTTCCCGTGATCGAAAACGAAACCAACCTCGCCGCCGCCCGCCGCGCCTTTGTCGAATCCAACATCCGGGTGCTCGATCCCATTTTTCGCCAAGGATATTCGGCGACCTACCTGCGGCTAACCGGTCGGGATCGCGCGAAGTGCCGGAATCATGATTTTGATCTCATCGGACTGCCGACCGATTTTCTCGGGCTCAACATCTACACCGGCCGTTTTATCCGGGCCGGAAAAAGAGGCCGTCCCGAGGAACTCCCCTTGCCCAAGAACTACCCGGAAGCGGATGCGCACTGGTTAAAACATGTACCGCAAGCGATGTACTGGGGCCCGCGGCTCGCGCAGGAAATTTACGGCGTGAAGGCCATCTACATTACCGAAAATGGCGCCGGCTACGACGACCCGCCGCCGCAAAACGGCGAAGTATTGGATCTGCACCGCCGGGAATACGTCCGGCATTGCCTGCTCGAATTGCATCGCGCCGTAACCGAGCGCATACCTGTTCGCGGATATTTTCTCTGGTCCTTCATGGATAATTTCGAATGGCAGGACGGATACACCCGGCGCTTCGGCATCGTGTATGTCGACTACGCCACCCAGCGCCGCACGCCCAAGCTTTCCGCGCGCTGGTACACGGAAGTCATGCGCACCGGACGGATCGTCTAGCATGCGATCAATCCTCACCCCTGCAGTCAGGCAGTAATTGATCACGAACCTCATCGCCCGGCGCCTTGAAAGATTAACTTCATGACCCATTCGCTGCTTCATTCCACCCGGCCAAATAGTGTGCTCCTGCTGAGTCCGGCAGCGGCCCGGCAGCTTTATGGTGAACGCGGCTTGGCCGAAATTGCAGAACTAACCGCCATGGCTCCACGGCTCGACCCATCTAATCTTGATGCACAACTCGGTTTACTTGCCAAAGCGGAAGTACTGTTCACCGGCTGGGGTTGCCCACCGCTCGACGCCCGCGTCCTCGCCGCAGCTCCACGACTGAAGGCCATTTTCTTCGCCGGTGGCACGATCCGCCCATGGATTACACCTGCCGTGTGGGAACGCGGCATCGTGGTGACCGGTGCCCATGCGGCCAACGCCATCCCCGTTTCCGAATACACGCTCGCCGCCATTTTATTTTCACTCAAGCGCGGCTGGCATTACATTGTGCGGCAACAACGCGAAGGCGTATTCCCGGCTCCTTTGGTCGCAAGCGCTGGAGCCTATCGCTCGACGATCGGAATCATCTCGCTCGGCGCAATCGGCCATCTCCTCTGCGAACGGCTGCGCGCGTTCGACGTCAACGTCATCGCGTTTGATCCATCGACGACCGTGGCCATGGCAGCGCGCCTCGGTGTCACCTTGGTTAGCCTGGACGAGCTCTTCTCGCGCAGTGATGTCGTCAGTCTCCACGCGCCCCACCTTCCGCAAACCGAAGGTCTGATCACCGGAGCACTGCTCGCGCGAATGCGTCCGGGAGCCACCTTTATCAACACCGCCCGCGGCGCGATCGTCCGGGAGGACGAGTTAGCGGAAGTGCTTTTGAGCCGGCCTGATCTCACCGCACTCCTTGACGTGCTAATCCACGAACCACCCGATCCCGCCAACCCGCTGCTAAAACTTCCTAATGCGATCATCACTCCGCACATCGCCGGCGCACTGGGCAACGAATGCCTGCGGCTTGGCCGGTTGATGATCGACGAATTCAAACGCTGGCAATGCGGCGAACCACTTCAATGCCAGATCACGCCGGAAAAGGCCCAGCTCCTCGCCTAGTTCGCCGCCCCCGATTTCATCGGAAATTCCACTCACTTCACCTCGACAAATCGGAGGCCAAGGCGCCAGCGACGCACTGGGAAACTATGATCACTGTTCCACTCACCCCCACACCCTGGGAATTCCGCGAAGCCGGCAAGTCGCGCTGGCGTTCCGCCATCGTGCCGGGCTGCATTCACCGCGACCTGCTCAGGCATAAACTTCTCCCGGGTCCGTTTTGGGCAAAAATGAAGCCGACGTCCAATGGGTCAGCGAACGCACGTGGGAATACCGGACCCGCTTCACCTTATCCGCCGCGCGGGCGAAGGAAACATACATCGATCTGATCGCCGACGGACTCGATACTCTCGCCACTCTTTCGCTCAACGGCCGCGTACTCGGTCACTCGGAAAACATGTTCACCTCCGGGCGTTTTCCAGCAAAACACCTGCTACGCCAAGGCCGCAACGAACTGCTCATCCGCTTCGCCAGCGCCACCAAATATGTTCGCACCCACCGTCTCGCTCATCAACCACGCGAGATCAACGACCCCATCGGCGGTGCCACCAGAATTCGCAAACAACAGTGCCAGTTCGGCTGGGATTGGGGTCCGCGTCTCGTCACCGCCGGAATCTGGCGCGACCTGCGGCTTGAAACCTGGAGTAGCAACCGCCTGGTCGACGTCCGTCTCACGCAATATCACACACGAGACGGCACAGTAACCCTGACCCTCGTACCCGAGCTCGATCGAGCTGACGATAGCGTGCGCTATGAAGGCATCGTGTCGCTCAACGGTCAGGTCATTGCCCAAATCAAGAATCAAAAATGCAAAATCGAAAATCCCCATCTCTGGTGGCCCCATGGTCACGGAGCGCAATCGCTCTACACTGTAGAAATTGTAGCGCACGATTCGGCCGACCGGGAAATCGGACGCTGGGCGCGACGCATCGGATTGCGCACGCTCGAACTGCGGCGGGAAAAAGATCGGTGGGGCGAATCCTTCGCGTTCGTCGCGAATGGCCGACCGGTATTCGCGAAAGGCGCGAGCTGGATTCCCGCGCACAGCTTCGTCGCCGGTCTCACCCGCGACGACCATGCGCGCGACCTGCGTTCGGCGGCTCAGGCCAACATGAATATGATCCGGGTTTGGGGTGGCGGCGTTTATGAGTCGGAATATTTTTATGATCTCTGCGACGAACTGGGTCTGATGGTCTGGCAAGATTTCATGTTCGCGTGCACACTTTATCCCGGTGACCGGGCATTTCAAAAACTTGTGCAAGTCGAAGTCACCGGCCAGATCCGCCGCCTGCGCCATCGCGCCTGCCTCGCGTTGTGGTGCGGCAACAACGAACTTGAACTGCTCAACGGCGAAGCCCTGCGTATTCCGGCAGCACGACGTGCCTACGATGCGCTCTTCCGCCGGATTCTGCCCGCCACCGTCGCCGCCTGCGATGGAGTGACATCCTATTGGCGTTCCTCGCCCTCACAAGGTAACGGCCGCGAACTCGCCGATCCGGAGCGCAGCGGCAACGCACATTTCTGGGATGTGTGGCACGCCCGCCACCCGGTCGAACGCTATCTGGAAAAACAATTCCGCTTCGTGGCCGAATTCGGCATGCAATCATTTTCATCTCCCGCCGTCGCCGCCACGTTCTGTCCACCGGCGGAGTTCAATGTTTTCGCCCCTGCGATGGAGAACCATCAGAAAAATCCCGCGGGCAACCAGATCCTGCTCGACTACCTGGCGCGGCGTTATCGTTTTCCAAAAAATTATGCCGCGCTCGCATACCTCTCGCAGCTTAATCAGGCGTATTGCATGCAGGTGGGCGTCGAGCACTACCGTCGCAGCATGCCGCGCACGATGGGCGCGCTTTACTGGCAGCTTAACGATTGCTGGCCGGGGGCCTCGTGGAGCAGCATTGAATTCACCGGCCGCTGGAAACCACTGCATTACGTCGCCCGCCGGTTCTTCGCGCCGGCGATCATTTCCGCGTTGGTCATCGGCCGGGAAATCGTCGGCATCGGCAACGAACGACACTCGACGATCAGCGGAGCCACTCTTTTCACCTCGTCTGATCTGCCGACCCTCACGCGTGGTTACATCCACTGGGAGTTGCATACACTGCGCGGACGCCGATTGGACACCGGGCGAAAAGCGGTCGTAATGCGTCCCGGCGAATCGCGCCAGCAACTGAAACTCGACTTCCGGCGCGAGATCGTGAGTCACGGCCGTGACAGCCTTTACCTGCGGATCGCACTCGAAATTGACGAACAATCTGTCTCGGAAGACACGATTTTATTCACCGCGCCGCGCTTTTTGGAACTCCCACGCACGCACATCTCGACGCCGCTCACGCTCACGACTTCACATTCCGCCGTCATCCAGTTCCACTCGCGCTCTTTCCAGCATCGTCTCTGGTTCGATTTTGGAGACCTGGATTTCTCCGCCAACGACAATTGTTTTGATCTTTACCCCAACCGGAAACGGATCGTGCTCGTTACCTTCAAACAGTCTGTCACCCAATCAGACCTCATCCGGCGTTTGAAAGTCCGTACCATCACCGCTACGTATTGACGGTTTCCGGGTGCGATACGTACCGATATCGGTGGGAAAGCTCGCACGGACAACGCCACCTTCCCACCGGCTTTAATTGCCAGTTCGGGATTGCCTGTTTGGCCCCGTGAGTGGCCACAAAAAAGCCGCGCACTATTGAAAGTGAGCGGCTTAACTAAATGGTGCCCGGGAGCGGACTCGAACCGCTACACCGTGAGGCACAGGCTTCTGAGACCTGCGTGTCTACCAATTCCACCACCCGGGCAAAATACCTAACTTACTTCTAATGAACATCTAGCAAAAGCGGGCTTTTTCATGGGTTTACTTTTTCTACACCGCTCTTCTACACTTTAATCATGGAAACGACCAAAAGTGAACAGCAGTGGGAAAGAACAAACGTCACGAATCTGCTTCGCAATCGACAGAGTGGGAATTACTACGCCCGCGTTAAAGTCAACGGCAAGCAGAAATGGCGATCTCTCAAAACTGAGGTGTTTTCAGTAGCAAAACTGCGTCTCGCGGACACCGAAAAGACCATGCGGGCACAGGCCGCGGCCGCGAAGGGAGAAAGCGTCCCAGGATCTCCATCCGAAACGACCGTAGAACGGTTTATTTCCGCTTTTCGTGTCCGGGTGGATAACAATTCCAAGCTGGCGGCATCCAGCAAAGCGCGCGCGCTGGATTCGGTCAAAACCTTGATCAAAACATGGCCTGAATTGCCCGGTCGCGATGTTCGTCGTCTGAACGCCAGCGACTGCAACGCGTGGGCGGTTGCGGCGCTTCGGGAAGGAACTGGGTTCATCGCTCCCAAAGTGAAGACCAAGCGCAAGGGCATGTCGCCCTCTTCGTTTAACAAGTGCGTTGATACGTTGCGCGCTATCCTGGAAATCGCGCACGAACAGGGAATGGTTTACCAGAACCCGGCCAAGGATGTGAGCAAGGCACCCAAAAGGCAGAAGCGCCTTGAACTGCCGTCTGCGGCGCAATTCCAAGCAATCGTGAAGCAAATTGCCACCGCCGGCAGTCGCTGGTCCACCGATGCAGCGGACTTGGTCCGTCTGCTCGCCTATTCCGGGGCCAGACTACGGGAAGCAACCAGCTTGCGGTGGCGACACGAAGACAAGACGAAGGGTCAGTTGACCATACCGGGGAGCAAGTCGGCTACCAGCTACCGCATTGTGCCGCTATTCCCCTCCCTCGCAGCTCTGTTGAGTGAAATTCGCGAAAGGCGCGGTTCAGAGACCAAAGATGCTCCCATCGCACTCATTGGATCGTGCATGGATGCGCTCAAGTCAGCCTGCCGCGAAATCGGCATCAAGCCGATGAACCACCACGATCTCAGGCATCTTTTCGCCACCCGTTGCATCGAGTCGGGCGTCGATATTCCAACGGTCTCGCGGTGGTTGGGCCATTCCGATGGCGGCGCGCTTGCCATGCAAACCTATGGGCACCTCCGTCAAGAGCACAGCTTGGCGCAAGCGGCCAAGGTCGTCTTTTAAGGCCGCACCTTATTACGCGGCCTGAGAACAAAATCGCTCAATCGAGCGACGTGTAACCAGAACTTTCCTCGTCGCCGGCAGGCGCTCCAGTTTCCCTCGCAGCAAAAGACGATAAAGCGTCGTGCGGGAAATATCTCCCATGATGCGGCAGGCACTCGCCACATCGAAGGCCTCGGGCGCGACCGTGTTGCCCTTCGGTCGATGCGACTCTTCGGTCACCTCGCCTTCCAGTCCAAATCCCCACCCCGCCGCCAAGCGCTTTGCCTCATCGAGACAAAGCGCTTCAAAAGTGACATTCCGGATGCACGATTCGGCGAGGTAGATCGCCCGGTATCGTCTCAACAATGGATTGTCGGTTGTCATCGCGCCTCGATCCCCGCTCAGAAACGCATTTCGACCGCGTCGCGGATTTTCTTCTGCTTCAGAAAATCACAGGCGATCATGGCGAAATGCCAGTCATGAAATACATTCGCTCGTTGGAGAACGGGTAAGCCGATCTCAGTTCTCGCGACCTTCCATTTTACAAAGGCGATCATCCGTTGTTCGGATTGATCCAAGACGCGAATATCGCCGCCATCATAAGCGGGAGCTTGGAACATGAAGGCTTCAATTATTTCGGCGTCTGAGTCGGTGCTAAAGCCCGGCACGAAATTTCCACCGCGAGATTCGCGATAGATTTGAAAGCGCCCAACTGCGGGGAGTTTCGCATGGGTGAACGCTGGAGCTGATTGCAGGATGATGTTTGTTTTCATGGGAATGTTCCTTTGGTGAGGCCCATTCCGACGCGCCGCCGTCGATCCCTCAACGGAGCGCACCCTCCGAATTTGGTGTAGGTCATCTACACCAAATTCGGTAGATGCCGCCGAGTCACAGCAGCCCAAACAACGGCTGCGGACACCCGGCGACC
>JANYFP010000427.1 GCA_025362555.1 Verrucomicrobiota bacterium | reverse complement strand
GTTTGCGGATGAACCGGGCCGCCACGACGCGCGCGCCCAGGAGCATCAACGTGCAGGTGCCGAGGAGTGCGGGCAGGGCAAAGGCGCATTTGGATTCAGTGAACGACACCCACTCGCTCAGTCGCGGAGCATTTAACGCGTGTGCCCGGATCATCGCCAACGCGACGAGCGCAATGGCGAGGCTCGTAATCACATAGGCGTTGGCTTCGGTGCGATTCGGTTCCGCTCGACCGGCGCGGAGCCAGAAAAACTCCGTCATCCCCAAGTAAAAGAGCAACGCCAGCGCGGAAATTACCGCACCAGAAAATCCCGGCGCGGTCAACGCGATGAGACCGACGATCCAGAGATACCACGCGGTCGCGAGGACGGCCAACGCAGTCAACAGCGATGGCAACATGCCACCGAGCACGGTCATTACGATGGCCCAGAATTCTGTTTCGAAGAATCCCATTCGTGGCAGCAGAAATCGGCTGAATTCCCGGAGGTGACGAATCTCCGGACTTTCCCCGGTGGCACCGTTGAACGCCGCCGGAAAGGGCAGCTTGATTGGGCGAGGATGGGCCTTTTCTCGGTGCAGCCACGCGGTCCAGAATCCACCGACATAGCCTCCGCCGGACACGGTTGAAAGATAATCCACCTGCTCGAGAATACCCAGGCGGGCGAGGGATTGAAGGATGCCAAGGTTGAAGGTGGCGCTGCGAATTCCGCCACCGGATAAGGCCAGGCCGAACCGATCGTGCGGCGTGAATCGAATCGCGGGCTCGCCGGTGCTGCCTTTGAGAATCTGGACCTGGCTATCGTCTTTCTTGCACTCGTGCTTGGGGTCGAGTTGGTGCGACTCCGCTTCGTAAAGGTCTTGGAAGCTGATCACGCTGCGATTGGGCGCGCTGAATTTGCGCCAGGTGCGCTGCATGGGGTCGACCACGCGCGCCTGAGCGGTGGCGCGGGCCTTGGAGAAGAATCCTTGCTTGGTGGTCGGGGGGAGGGCGGTCGCAGTCATGGGCGTGGAAGCGTTGGCGTGGGCTTAACTTACTCGATGAAAATAAGGCGCTGCGGCATGCGCGCGGCGGATGGTTAGGGCATCGCCTTGCGCGCAAGCAGGCTCGGAGAAAGCAGGCGGAGAAAAGGCGGCGTGATTAATGGCGTGGGTTAATCGAAAGTCGTGGCTCTGAGTTCGTGGTGTCTCAATGGAAATTTGGAGCCGGAGTAATTTGAAAAATGCGGTGAGCGGGTCCTTTTTCAACAGGTAAAATTGCCTACGTACTGGACGCGCGCCGAAGTTGGCTGGGTGCCTTGCCATGCACCGCCTTGAAGCCGCGCGAGAAATGGAAGGGATCGGCGAAACCCATTTTTTCCGCGACTTCCTTGACCAGTCCACCGTGCTGCAAGAGTGATTCGGCCGCGCGATTCATCTTTTGCCGCAACAGATATTGGTACGGGCTCGTGCCCAAGAAGCGCCGGAAGAGGCGACATATGCTGGATTTTTCCAAGCCCACGCGGGTCGCGATTTCATCGAGGGTGCGCAGCGCGATCACGTCCGAGTCGATCAGCGCCTTGCAGCGCAGAAAGTTTTGGCGGGCGGATTCGTGGGCGTCGGCCGTGTGGTGGTTGGCGTTGGCGAGCTTGAGCAACAATAGCGAAAAGAGAGTCGAACAGATTTCACCCGTATGCAGGGAGGCATGCTGACCTTCGCGGATGAGATCTTCCGCGATCGTGCGGAGTTCGGCGTGATTGGTCACGGTGCGGACCGATCCCGCGTTTAGCTCGGCCCGGTGCAGACGCGCGCCGCTCTCGCGACCGGCGAAACAAAAGAAATATTTCACCATGGGATCGCCGGCGGCGGTGCCCATTTCGCAATGCATTTCGGAGGAATAGGCGAAGACGCTGCCCGGCCGCAGTTCAGTGCGTTTGCCATTGAGCGTCACCCAACCGTGCCCGGAAGCGACGTACTCAAGGCCGTGGTAACCGAAGTGGCGCCGCGAAATTCGGTAGTCCGGGTGGCATCGTTCGCGACCGCCAAAGGCGAGGGTGAGCGGCGCGCGGGTCTTGGCGCTCAGATCGAGAAAGAAATAGCGCGGATCGGCTACTTGTCGTGACAGCAAAAGCTTGGATTTGACTGGGCCGATATTATCCATGGAAGAACCATCATTATCCATTCCGGCCCGCTGCCTGCCAGTGTATAAATAGTAATCCTGCCTTGTCCGCCGAAACGAAATGGCCGATATTGGCAATGATTCACTATTTCCCCCATCCATGAAAAAGAAATCCCCCCGCACCATTTTACTCGTCGCCAATGGCGACCTTCGCCAATCCGCCAATGAGGTGTGTTGGCCGGCCCAACTGGCGATGGAGCGCGCCCTCGCGGCGGTCGTAGCCGAGTTCGGTTACCTTTTGGTCCGTGCGCATCCGTACAAACCGGAGGTGCGCCATGGTTTCATCAGTTCGCAGAAGGAAGGCATGGAGGTTTTCGCCGCACTCGACCCGAAGACTCCGATCATCGTGGCGGAAGCCGTTTGGCAGTATTCGCATCACCTGCTGCATGGGCTGATTTCGCATCAGGCGCCGATTTTGACCGTGGCCAATTGGAGTGGCACGTGGCCGGGTTTGGTGGGCATGCTCAACTTAAATGGTTCGCTGACGAAGGCGGGCGTCAAATATTCGACGCTTTGGAGCGAGAATTTTTCCGATGACTATTTTCTGAACGGCCTGGAGGCCTGGCTCACGACCGGCGTGACGAAACACCGCACCGCGCACGTCAAGGCGCTGGGCAAGGCCACGGTGCCGCCGAAAGCGAAAGCCATCGCCAAAAAGATCGCCGCTGATCTGCGTCGCCGGAAGTCGATCATGGGAATTTTCGACGAAGGTTGCATGGGCATGTATAACGCCATCATTCCCGACGAGCTCCTGTTTCAAACGGGCGTATATAAAGAGCGCTTGTCGCAGTCAGCGCTCTATCACGGCGCAACGCAGGTCAGTGAGGACGAGGCACGCGCGGTGTTTGCGTGGCTGCAGGCGAAGGGGATGAAATTCCATCTGGGCACCGATGAAGCCACCGAGCTCACCGAGGCGCAGGTGCTTTGGCAGTGCAAAACTTATGTTGCGGCTCTCCGCATCGCGGACGATTTCGGCTGTGAGTCGATTGGCATTCAATACCAGCAGGGCTTGAAAGATTTGCTGCCAGCTTCCGACTTGGTGGAAGGAATTTTGAACAACAGTGATCGGCCGCCGGTGAAAAACGGCGCGGGAAAAATTATCCGTGACGGTCAGCCGTTGACGCATTTTAATGAAGTGGATGAATGCGCCGGGTTGGATGGACTCTTCACCAATCGGGTGCATGCGGCCCTTGGTCAGCCGGTCGAGAATACGCTGCACGATCTGCGCTGGGGGGCATTCGATGCGAGTGGCACGACGAAGGAATATGTCTGGGTATTTCTTATTTCGGGCAGTGCGCCGCCTGCGCATCACATCGATGGTTACAAGGGAACGGATTCCCTGCGTCAGCCGCCGATGTATTTCCGTCTGGGTGGCGGCACGGTGCGCGGCATCGCGAAGCCCGGTGAAATTGTGTGGAGCCGGATTTTTGTGGAAGCCGGAAAACTCAAAATGGATTTGGGGCGCGCCAAGGTGATCACTTTGCCTCAGGCCGAGACAGAGCGCCGCTGGAAGGAGACAACGGTGCAGTGGCCGATCATGCACGCCGTCACGTACGGTGTGAGCCGCGATCAGATGATGGCGCGCCACAAAGCGAATCACATTCAGGTCGCCTACGCGAAGAGTGCGAAGGAAGCGGATCTGGCGCTCTACACGAAAGCCGCGCTCGCCGCTGAACTGGGGCTGGAGGTTAGTGTGTGCGGCACCAAAGCGGACGGCAAGGCGTTCTGATAAGTTAAGCGAAGGCGGGTGGGTAGGATTCTGCGCGCCGTCCGCCCAGTTCTCTCCGGTGTAGGCCAGCGTGCTCGCACGCGCTTCGGGTCGCGATGTCCACATGGGCAATCGCGACTCCAAGCGTTCCGCTTTTTCGTGTGCTTGGTGATGGTGGTGAATTTTACTGCCATTTTTCCACGCGACTCTCCGTTGGGCTTCCTCAATCGGGTTTCACCACGAAACACACCAAACACACGAAAGAATACAGGAGCACGCCTTCGTTGCCTTCGATTTATTCTCAATGGGTGCAATACTCGAAGCTCCGGCTAGTTTGGTTTTGGGGTAGGAGCGGCTTTACGCCGCGACTCTGAGGCGCGCGTTTCGCGTCATCGCGACATAAATCCGCTCCTTCTATTTGAATTCGATGCCTCGGGGCTTGCCCCGACGGTTTTCGCTCGCCGGTCGTCGGCTGTGTGGCAGTAGATTATTCATTAAGAAAATGCCCGCTCCTCAGATTCAATTGCGCCAGTGGAAGGATGCGGACTTTGCTGCGTTCGCAGCGATGAATGCGGATGCGGAGGTGATGCGGTATTTCGTCGCGCCGTTGAGTGCGGAAGAATCGCGGAGCGCATTGCAGCGGTTCCGTCAAACAATCGATACGCGGGGTTGGGGCTCGTGGGCGGTTGAAGTCGACGGTTCATTTGCCGGGTTCACCGGACTGGCGGAACCGAAGTTTGAGGCCCATTTCACGCCGTGCGTCGAAATCGGCTGGCGATTTCTCCGGGAGTATTGGGGGCGCGGCATCGCTTTCGCTGCCGCGCAGCAAGCGGAACACTACGCTTTCACGGTCTTGGAGCTCGATCAGTTAGTCTCGTTCACGACCGAAGCCAACCTTCGATCAAGAAAGCTGATGGAGCGGCTGGGGTTTACCCGCAATCCCAGCGACGATTTTTTGCATCCCAAGATTGCCGATGATCATCCCCAGCGCCGGCACGTCCTCTATCGGAAAATGAATCCGAACTCCGGCAATTCAGTGGTGGACCGATCAAAGAAGTCAGGTTGAGTGCAGTCACTAGTTGCTGTTTTTGGTTCCTCGCTGTTTCCAGTGCGTGACGCACTATCGCCTGTGCATGAGCAAAACGACGGAATTGCCCCCAAGCATTAAACGCGGAGAACGCGGAGTAACTTAATGCTCCGCGTCCTCCGCGTTTAACGGAATTGAGCGTCCTCCCGGAGCCCAGTGAATCGGTCAAGGACTGGGAGCCGATTGGCCAGGCCGGTTATACCAATCGCCTCAAGCTTCTGCACTTTACACCAAGATCGCCAAGACCGCGAAGCTCGATCCTGCGAAGAGTGATTCCTTAGCGTGCTTTGCGACCTTGGGGTAAAAGCATTAAACGTTTGGTATTACTCG
>JANYFP010000417.1 GCA_025362555.1 Verrucomicrobiota bacterium | reverse complement strand
GCTATTTGAATTTCGCGGACGCGGGTTTAAACTGGGGCGCACTGGTGTTAATCGGCCAAGCTCATGGCCGGCAGGATAAGGTGGCTGTCGCTTCGCTCTTTCGTCATGCGACCGTGCTGGCTTTCGGTTCTGCTATTTTTGCGATCTTCGGGGCGCTTATCGTTTTTCTGCTATCACACGCGGGTTATCGGCTTCCGATGTTTTCCGAGGGAGCAGCGCCCGGGTGGAGTTTGCTGCTGATTGGCCTTAAATCAGCGTTTATGCTTTCAACGAGCAGCGTCATGGCGATGGCGTATGGTTTGCAGGAAGGCTACTGGTTCGCCCGACTTCAGGGATATTTTCAGGTAGTTGGCGCAGCGCTAATGCTCGTGGCCGCCTTTGTGACGCGGGATATCGACTCCGTGGTTGCGGCCAGTGCATTCGCCAGCGGGCTGGCTTGCTTGGTTACGCTCGGTTTGGCGGCCCGACGTTATGCGGAGTACCTCGCGATAAAAATCTCCCTCTCCCGAAGCGCGTTCGGAACGCAGCTCCGAATCGGCGGCAAGAGTTTCCTCTTGCAGGGCAGTCGGCTCGTTCGCACCACTGCGCCCCTCTTTCTGGTCGCGAGTTTCGCGGGGTCGGGCGCGGTGCCCACGCTCACGTTGCCGATGACGCTGTTGGGCGTGGCGGGCGGTTTTCTGTTTAATTGGAGTGCGAGTTTGCAAACCGCCTATGGCGAGGCTTGGGCCAAGGGAGATAAGGCGTGGATTGCCGCAAGCCTTTGTCAGGTGCTGGAGCGCGGTTTGGGTTGGCTCTTGCTGGTGTCCTGTTTGATTTTTTCACTGGGCCAATCCTTTGTCGCCGTCTGGACTGCCGGGCATGTCGTCGTTCCCACCACCATGTTACTTTCGGCGTTGGCGTTGGTTATTTCTTCCTGGCTCACTGATTCATTTATTTTTGCTCTGGTTGGCATTAATCGCCAACGGCGAATTGCTCTGACGGAATTGATCAATATGGGACTGGCGATTGCCGCCGGTTGGGCGCTCTGCGTCGCAGGGCATGCAACCTATATTGGATTTGGTGTGCTCGGGGCTGCACTAGTTTCAACCCTGTGGGTTGGTCGGCGACAATTGATTTATTGGTTGGCGACCGACCAGTTTCAGCCGCGAATTTCCGCAGTTGTCCGTTTCTCGCTCGCGACTGCGTGCGCCCTTGGAGTGCTTTTTCTCGCGAGACTGGGTTGGCGTGTGGGGGCTAGTGCCGGGTTGCTTTGGCTTGAGATGGCGGTGACGGGAGTCGCCGGAGCGATCACCTTTTATGCCTCGTTGTCTGTCTTGGGGATGACAAGCGAACAATGGCCTGGATTCGACTGGCGAGCGTTGATCAGGCGGAGGGCTGGTCGCTGATTTCTTATAGAATATTTTCAACATCCGAAAATTTATGAATCCACGTCAACTTTTGCTTCCTGTTTACCGGTCACTGCGCCCGGTGGTTGATACGCTTCACCTCAATTCAATTGCTCGCCCGGTGTGGGCGATGTTGTGGCGCTCATCTGAACGAAAACTGATCCGCGCCCGGCAGAATGATCGGCTTTGGTGGCTTGATCCGCAGGTTGCCCTTGGTGGCGAGGTCTATGAAGCCGCGACCGTGGCGTGGCTGCGCAGTGTGATTAAGCCGGGCATGACCGTAGTGGATGTAGGCGCCAACGTTGGTCAACTGTCCCTCGAAATGGCGCATTTGGTTGGGGCTACCGGGAGAGTGATCTCCGTGGAACCAAGTCCGGGAAATCTGCGTTTTCTTCGGGCGCATATTACGGCCAACGGATTCGATGATCGGGTCACGATTGTCGAAGCGGCCTGCTGCGCGCAGGAAAGGGGTGAGCTCATTCTCGAGGTCCGGGGTAGCGATATTAACTCGATTGAAAACGGACCGCAGCTCAAGGGGCTTGGACTACAGCGCAATCCCGTCGACGGCGAACAACCGGCAATTCAAGTGAAGGTCCAGACCATGAGCCTCGATGCGCTTTGTCTGAAATTCGGCCTGAAGATCGACGTGTTGAAGGTCGACGTCGAGGGAGCTGAACTAGAAGTATTTCGTGGAGCCAGCACAAGTCTCGCTAAGTACAAGCCGAAGATAATTTTCGGGTTCCATCCCTTTGCCTTTCAGGACTCAGAACAAGCCCGACGGGAATTGGAGGTACTCTTTGGCGCAGCGTATATGCTGGTGGAAAACTCCAGCGGAATGAGTCGTTGGACGCTCCAGGAATATACGGTTCGGGTGAAATGATTTTTGGTCATCCACTGAATATGTCTCATCCCCGAGAGATTTTGCATCTTTCCCCGCTCGCCGACATCGGGGGCTGCGAAGTGAATTGCTTGCGTATTATTGAGGGACTGCCGGCATTCAAGCATCGGGTCGTTGTGTTTGATCGTCGTGGACCGATGTCAGAAAAGTGGGAGGCCGCGGGTGCGCAAGTGGAGCATCTGAATGCGTGGCAAGCCGGGCGCGCCAAGTTTCTGATCACATTCGCGGAGTGGGTTCACGGAAGGGACGAACCGACCGGCGTGTTTTATTGGAGTACCAGTCGGTTGTCATCGATTCTAAAAACGCTGAAGCAATGGGACGCTCCGTGGGCGGTGTACCTCGGCAACCCCGCCGACACGCACGCGATTCGGCAGATGCAATTCTGGCTGAAGGAATTTGCGTGGAGTTCGAGTCCTCAGGTTGTCTTGGTTGCTTGTTCTAAGCAGGTGGCCGCGAGTCATCGGCGCGCCTATTATTTTCGGAAGTTTCCGATTCAGACGATCTACAATGCGGTGGGACCGGCCTTCGATCAGCCGAGGAAACATCGTACTCTTCCACCAGGCAGTGTCCCACGGGTCGGGATGGTTGCCCGGTTGGATACAATTAAAGACCACGCGACTGTATTGCGGGCGTTCGCGGCGATTGCTTCAATCCGCGCTGACCTTGTCCTGGAATTTGCCGGGGACGGAAATTTGCGGGAGTTGCTTGTGCGTCAGGCGGTTTCGCTTGGGCTAGCCGATCGGGTTCGTTTCTTGCGATCGGTTACTGATGTGGCCGCGTTGATTGCGGGCTGGGATATTTACGTGCATTCGACCACGAATGCGGAAGGTATGGGGACGGCGGTCGCTGAAGCCATGATGGCCGGTCTCCCCTGTGTGGTGAGTGATATTGCCGTGATGCGAGAAGTGTGCGGGCAGGAGGGTGCGATCTATGTGCGAGCGGCGGATCCAATCGATTGGGGGCAGGCATTGCTCAGGCTTATCGCTGACCGTGAACGACGCGTTGAACTGGGCCTTGCGGCGCAAAAACGCGCCCGTGATTTGTTCGCCTTGCCGGAGGTGGCGGCAAGCTACCTGAACGTGATTTGCCCGGACGGCGGGAGGACTTCCGCATGATTGCTTCAGTGGCGGCAACGGGAGACGTGAGCGATATCAATTGCTGGAGCGGAATTCCCTATCATTTCGCGACGGCGGCGGTTGCGTGTGGGCACTCAGTGAAGCCGTGGCGGCTCGATATGAAACAGTTTAAGTCGGGGCGCCATCGCTGGAATTTGCGCCAACTTCTATGCGGACGTGGCGTGGGCGGCTATCAATTCAGTGAAGCTTTCCTTGCTCGGGCCGAGGCCGCTATTCCCGCCAACCAGTGGCTGGGACGGACGCTCAGCTTCAATCAACATTTCCCCCGAGGGAAGACGGTCGCGGCCAACGGCGGTCGCTTGGTTCATTATATCGATGCGACCTTTGCTGGTTTTTGCCGGCCGGGTGGATTGGCTGCGCGACTTCCGGCGCGGGTGCAGAAAAGTGCCTGCGCGCTCGAGCGGGAAAATTATGCAGCGAGTGAATGGGTCGTCACGATGTCCCGGTGGGCCGCGTCGTCGGTCGTGCGGGACTGCGGGGTGGCTTCAACGAAGGTCGCCACAATCTTGCCCGGCGCGAATCTTATCCTTCCCCCGGGTTTTTCATTTTCCGATCCGGATGGCGTGCCCCGGCGGGCCCGTCGACTTCGTCTCGGATTTGTGGGGAAGGATTGGAAACGCAAGGGGCTGCCGTTTCTCCTGCTGGTCCGGGCTGAGCTGGAGCGGCGAGGCGTGCCTGCGGTCGTGCGCTGCGCGGGAAATTGTCCGGATGAACTTTCTGGTCAACCTGGCCTTGAGTATGTGGGGTTCATCGACAAGGCGAAGAAGCCTGCTGAGTTTCTGGGATTTCTGACGGATTGCGATGTGGGTTGTCTTTTTTCAGAACAGGAACCGCTGGGCATTTCCACTCTGGAATTTCTTCGGGCCGGCGTACCTGTTGCCGGATTCATGATCGAAGGCGTTGCGGATACTGTGCCGCCTGATGCGGGCTTTCGATTTTCTCCGACAGTGGAGCCTTCCGAGGTCGCGCGGACGCTGGCTCAGGCATTTCAAAATTTAGCCACCATGAATCAACTACGAGAAAATGCACGACGCTGGTCGCCACTCGTGACGTGGGAGCGTTGCATCGCGGAATGGCAGGAATTGCTGGTGACGGGTGGAATTAAATTTCCAGTTCAGCCTTGGCGCGGGCTAGCAGTCGCAATGTTGGCAAATAGCTCGAGCTCGATCGAAATTGAAAAAAACTCGCGCGACGCCGGAAGTTTCAACGCATGAAAACAATTTCGGCCCGGCCAATTCCCCAATCGGTGCCGGCGTTGTCCACGTCGGCACGCTGGTGCTGTGTGCAGGCCGGCCATCGTGAGCGATATGGGATTCCACGCGCGTTACAACGGGTTGGAGCCCTGAATAAATTGATTACCGATTTGTGGGTGCCACCTGATTCCGTCGGAGCGCGGCTCGCCGTCGGGCGTTTGGGCCGGCGACTTGCTGATCGGTTTCATGCCGACCTGCCGGATGACCGGGTGAATTCATTTCCGTGGCGCTCACTCAGTTGGGAGGCAGCGGCTAGCATGCGAGGGTTGAGTGCGAGTGACCGTGTGCTCGCGCGCAATGCGTGGTGGGCGAGGATTGCAACCGAGGCAATGCGGCGAAATCTGACGCCATCCACGCGATGTGTTTTTAGCTATTGTTATGAAGCGCGTGAGCTTTTTTCCGCCGCGCACGCTCTCGGCTTGATCACGGTGCTCGGGCAGATTGATCCCGGGCCGGTGGAGGACGCCAAGGTGGCGAAAATCGTTCGGCAATGGTCGAATTATCAAACGACGTTTCGGCCCGGAGCCGCAGCATATTATGAGAATTGGCGGGAGGAGTGCCGACTCGCCTCTTCGATCGTCGTCAACTCGGAATGGTCGCGGACGGCTTTGGTGCAAGCCGGAGTTGCAGAACAAAAAATTAACGTGGTGCCGCTCGTTTATACCTTGCCGTCAGAGGCCACTGGGTGGGTGAAGGACTATCCTGCGGCGTTTTCGCCGGCCCGACCGTTGCGTCTGCTCTTTCTCGGGCAATGCATTTTGCGCAAGGGGATCGCGGAGACGATTGAGGCCGCACAGCGGCTGCGGGATCAGCCCGTGGAATTTACCTTCGTCGGCAACACGGATATCACCGGGCTGGAAAATCATTTCGGCCGTGCCCGCATTCGCTATTTTCCCCGGGTGTCACGGGCGGAGTGTCACGCGTTTTACCGCGACTCCGATGGGTTTCTTTTTCCGACCCATTCCGACGGATTCGGTCTAACGCAATTGGAAGCTCAAGCTTGGAAATTGCCGATTATCGCGTCACGCTTTTGTGCCGAGGTTGTGAAGCCTGGTCAAAATGGCTGGGTGTTGCCCGAGGTGTCGAGCGATGCACTCGTGCGAGTGATCGAGCAGATCCTGCGATCTCCCTCGTCGCTGGCGGAGTGCTCGCGGGCAATCGAACCTTGGCAGTTTGACCTCGATCAATTGGGACAGCGTCTGGAACGTTTGGGAGAACCCCGGTGATGCCGCGTTTGAAAGTTCTCCATGTCTTGCGGTCGCCCCGCGCTGAGGGCACCGTCAAACTCGTGCTTGATTGGCTGCTTGAGACCCAAATGCAGCATGAAGTGTTCGTGCTCCATCCCGATCCCGCCGAGATGACCGCTTCATTGCGGGACCGCGCGTCCTGGTATGGTCAGGGGAGCGGATTGCCGGCGAGTTGGGGGAAATATCCGTGGATGGTTTCTCAGGTCTGGAAAGTGTGTTTCGAGCGGCGACCTGATCTCGTAATTTGTTGGGCCAATGGTTTCGCGCCTTGGGTGCTTGGCGGTGCCTGGTTGGCGGGCGTACCGAAGTTGATTACTCACGCTGGAAATCCGCCGACTTGGGATCTTTGGGGCAAGACGCAAACACTGGCCAGTACCTTTGTGACTTGGATGACAGGTGGGCGAATGGTTTGTTGTTCGTATTATGTCGCGGGGCAATTCGCGCGGTCGCCTGCGACCTTTAGCTCGGTTTTGCGGGTTGTGTATAATTGTGCTTCGGTGGCGTTAATCCGGGATGCTGCGGAGAGTGCGCGGTTGCAACGGACGGATCTGCGGCCGCGCTTGATTATGGTGGCGACGTTGGAGTCGCACAAAGATCACGAGACCCTACTGCGGGCAATGCCGGCGGTCATTAGCGCAGTGCCAGGAGTACGACTTTGGTTGGCGGGAGAGGGTTCGTTGCGGGGCCGACTGCAGGAATTGAGCAGCTCACTGGACTTAACCTCGGCGGTGGAGTTTCTTGGCTCACGGCAGGATGTGCCCGTTCTGTTGGGACAAAGTGATGTGTTTGTTTTTTCCACCACGAAGGAAGAGGGACTAGGTACGGTGTTGATTGAAGCACTCGCAGCGGGTCTGCCGGTTG
>JANYFP010000375.1 GCA_025362555.1 Verrucomicrobiota bacterium | reverse complement strand
GCTGGACAATGGAGTGGTAGGGGCGATTGCCCTCAATCGCCCAGCGCACCCCGAGGGCCGTTGAGGGCAACGGCCCCTACCTAAAGTCTAACTTTCAATAGCGAGTGCTATTACAAGCTATGATGGGTGCGACCGATTGCGATGAGAGCCCTGATCGTTTGCAAACAAGCGCCGACAGTTCGGAAAGAAGTTACTGTCCTGCGGCGGATTTTACTTCGCCTTCAGCAGTTCTTCGAGATCGAGCCGCGCGGTGCCCATCGCGAGTTTGCCGCTGGCGTCGCGGGGCCATTTTTCCTGCGGACGATCGTAATAGAGTTCCACGCCGTTTTGATCGGGATCGCGCAAATAAAGTGCTTCGCTCACGCCATGGTCGGAGGCGCCGTCGAGCGGGATTTTCGCGGTGATCAGCCGGCGTAACGCGTCGGCCAGCGCCGCCCGCGTGGGGTAGAGAATGGCGGTGTGGTAGAGCCCCGTGCTGCCGGCCGGTGGCGGCGAACCGCCGAGACTTTCCCACGTGTTTAGTCCGATGTGATGATGATAGCCTCCTGCGGAAATGAAGGCGGCTTGCGTACCGTAGCGTTGCACGAGCTCGAAGCCGAGGACACCAACGTAGAAATCGAGGGCGCGTTGTAAATCGGCGACTTTTAAGTGGACGTGACCGATGCGAACACCGGGATCAATGGGCTGATTTTTCGAAGGCATGAAGGATCATACCACGAGGTAAAAAAAACGCAATTTTCCGGCGCGACTATGGCTCGGTGGCGATCGCGCCGATAACTGTGATGTCACTAGCCGCTATTTTATGTCTCCGTTTGACCCCATCCTTTTTCGCGAACTTCCCGTCATCCAAAAGGTGATCGAAGACGAGACCTGGTATGAAGGCGAACGGCGCGGTTGCTACGTGGCTCCTGAGGACCCGGTAGTACGCGAAAACGTCTGCCTGGTCGTCCTCCGGATCGGTCGGGAAATGCGCGAGAGGTTTTCCGCGCAGTTGAATCATTCGGCCGGCGAAATCGGCAATGGTGGCGATCAGGCGGCCTGAAGGACTCAGGTCTTCGCGCTGTTGTCGCAATTAATGTGGGCGCGACGACGCTGGGCGGTGTAATTGCGGATCTGCGCGTTGTAGTTCGCGTTGAACTGCAATCCGGGTTTCTTCTGCGCGTGCCGGGCATCGAGATCTTCCTCGGCCGCCGCCGTCGCGATCAACAGTAACAGCTCCGCTTTGTCGGGCAGTCGCAGGCCGGGAAACCCGGTGTAGGTTGCCAGCCAGTTGATGGTATTTTGCAGTGGTGTCTGTTCGGTTGCGCTCACGGCGGCATGTTGCAAGGACTCTGGCGCGGGAGTCAACGGGAGTTCTCTCAACTCCGACGGAGTCGTCTGAAGGTCGCGGGGTTTTGAACCACTAATCCTCACCAAGGGTCCACTAATCAGGGCAGGAGGGATGAGCCAGAGCGAGGGACCTGACCATCTAACTTCTTGATCGTGTTGTGCAGGCGTTAATTAGTGATTTGTTGGGTCGGATTCGTAATTAGGAAAACAGTCCGAGCTTTGGGTTGCACCGGTCGGGGCGGAGCCTACGTTCTTCCGTTCTCATGGCGCTTTTAAGTCTTCTCGATGTCTCCCATGCCTTCGGCGGCCCGCCGGTGCTTGACCATGTTAACTTCCAAGTTAACAGCGGCGAACGTGTCTGCTTGCTCGGCCGTAATGGCGCAGGCAAGTCGACGTTGATGAAGCTGATCGTGGGAGAAATCGCGTCCGACACGGGACAAGTCTTTCGCCAGCCTGGTGCGCATTTCGCCCGCTTGGTCCAGGAAGTGCCGGCGGATTTGAAAGGCAGCGTGCACGATATCGTTTCGGCCGGACTGCGCTCGGCGAGTGCACATGAGGAAGACTGGGAGCGCGAAATCCGTTTGGAGGATTTGATGGCCCACGTCGGCGTCGATTCGCATGCGGAATTTTCCGCGCTTTCAGGCGGATTGAAGCGCCGCGTGTTGCTCGCGCAGGCCTTGGCCAGTCAGCCGGATCTGTTGTTGCTCGATGAGCCGACCAACCATCTGGACCTCGCTTCCATTCTCTGGCTCGAAGAATTTTTGTTGCAGGAAAAAATCGGTCTGTTCTTCGTGACCCATGATCGGGCTTTCTTGAAAAAACTTGCGACGCGGATCGTCGAACTGGATCGCGGCATTATCACGAACTGGGATTGCGACTACGATACCTTCCTCCTGCGCCGCCAGGATCGGCTCGAGGCCGAGGAGCGGACGCAGGCGCTCGCCGATAAGAAGCTGGCTCAGGAGGAGGAATGGATCCGCCGCGGCGTGAAGGCCCAGCGGTCCCGCGCGACCGCGCGCATCAATCAACTGCATGTCCTCCGCGCCGATCGCCGCGCCCGTCGCGAAAAGGTCGGCAACGTCAATCTGCGCGTCAACGAGGCCATTCCGAGCGGCATGAAAGTCGTCGATGTGGAGAATATGTCCTTTTCCTATCCGGACGGAAAAGTCCTCGTGCGTGATCTTACGACGACGATTATTCGCGGGGACAAGATCGGCCTCATCGGGCCCAACGGTGCGGGCAAGACGACCCTCATTAAACTTCTGCTGGGCCAGCTTGCGGCGACGAGCGGAGTCATCAAGCACGGCACGAATCTTGAAGTGGTTTATTACGACCAGCTCCGCGCACAGATCGAGGACGACAAGACGGTCGCCGATAATATCGCGAATGGTAATACGCACATCACGATCGATGGCCGCACGCGGCACGTGATCAGTTATCTGCAGGATTTTCTTTTTGCGCCTGACCGCGCGCGGACGCCGGCCCGAGTGCTTTCGGGCGGTGAACGCAATCGTCTGCTGCTCGCGCGGCTTTTCACGAAGCCGGCGAATGTGCTCGTATTGGATGAACCGACCAACGATCTCGATGTTGAAACGCTCGATTTGCTGGAGGATTTACTCGTGGAATTTCCCGGTACGGTATTGATCGTCAGTCACGATCGTGAATTTTTGGATGAGGTCGTCACCAGTTCACTGGTGTTTGAAGGTGATGGAAAAATCGGCGACTACGTGGGCGGCTATTCGGATTGGCAAAACGACAAGGCGAAGCAGGCGGCTGCAGCCGCCGCCAAGAGTGCGGCGCGTTTAGTTGACGCATCGTCCGCTAAAGGGAAAAACCCGGCCGGAGGTCAGGTTCCACCGGTAAAAGGGCGCAAGCTTTCCGGCAAGGAGTTGAAGGAGCTGGAGACTTTGCCGGCGAAAATCGAGACGATGGAACAGGAGCAGGCGCAGTTGACGGCGAAGCTGGCTGATCCCGCTTTCTACAAAACGGAGGCGGCTAAGTTTGCCGCCGTGAAGCAGCGGCTCGATGTTCTGGAAAAAGAGCACGCCGTTGCGCTGGCGCGCTGGGAAGAATTGGAAGCCGCCAGGGGCACGGGGTGAACGCGGTTTTATCGCCTCGGCGGGAGTCGGGCCGCAGTTTTAGGGTCAGCTTTTGTGGGCGGCGCTCTCAACCCAAGGGCAGCGTGTCCAGCGCGGGGTGAGGGCACTCCGCCCACAGTTATTTTTGAAAATAAGGTGCGGTGCGGCGGTGAGTGGACTCACCGTCCTGCCTCGGCGTGGTCGATTTTTCGC
>JANYFP010000368.1 GCA_025362555.1 Verrucomicrobiota bacterium | reverse complement strand
CAAGGTACCGGTAGAGACCGACCGTGGCGCGGATCAGCGTGAAATCGTTGAGGAGATTCGGACCGACGTTCGCGTTCTCCGGCGAACCCGTGGCGCTGATCTTGCCGGTTTCCGCGGCGGCAGTTTTCACACCGATGGTGCGGCCGCGCATGCCGCCGGTGCCGAATTCCAAGTAGCGAAAAAAGCGGTCGTTGAGTTCGCTCCATTCCCCCCGCTCGATCAGCTCGGCCATGCTCTTTGCCGCCCAGTCGGGCAGACCAGCCTGCAGCCAGGCGTTAAGATTTTCCGCAGCGCTCGGCAGCAGTTTTCCATCCTTGGCAGCTTGGGCGATTTTTTCGGTGGAGGTCATGTGAAGGAGTTTTTAACCACTAAAGACTTACTAATTGAATCCTAATTTTCGGCAGAGAAATTGTTACAGCGCCGCGCCTCATTCCAAATAAAGCCCATCGGCGATCATCGGCTTGATCGGCAGGCGCTGCCAGCGTTCGACGAACGTCGCGGTGTCGTAGCCGAACAGCGGTGAAATCTCCATGGCCGGTTTGGGCAGGCCGGTGGAATCAGTTTCAACGGACTCGCCGGCGGCCTTGAGCCAGCGCGCAAACTGGCGCAGTTGATCTTCGCGCGAAGTCTTGGGCGAATCGAGTCCATCCGCATTTTTAACCGGGCTGAAATCGTCGGCACGCGCCGTTTCAATCACGATGGAATTATTGGCGAAGGGCAGCGCATCGAAAACGAACATCTCGAATTTAATCCCGTTCGCTTTCTCCGGCTTCACGGCCTGGCCGGCCGCATCGACAGTGGGGATTTTTTTGTCCGCCCGGTGAAACGGCAAGGCCATGCCATCGCCCCCGGTCGCCAGTCGGCGCGCAAATTCACGGTCGATAATATGAATGGCGATACTGCCCGCGAGGTAGCGCAGCGCGCCGTCCGCCGTCGTCTCCCGCTGCATCGCGTCCGGCATGTCGCTGTATTCCACGACGATTACCTTGCCGTGCTGCACGCAGAAATGCCCGACTTTTTCCTCGGGGTACGCCTTCGGCACCATCTTGCTCGACATCTCGGATTTGCTCAGGAGATGAAAGCCAATGAAAGCCGCATCGATGCTGCGGACGATCGGGTTGTCTACTTGGAAATAACTGATCGTATCAATCCCCTCCGCCTTCATCAGGTCGAGGGCGCCGCTGCGGTGCAGCGCGCGCAATGAGCCGCCGTGGCCATCCGGACTAAGCGCCAGCGAACCCGGCGTTTCGAGGAGAATCTTACCGGCGAAATCGACCGCTGGCATCCGGCCCTGCCGGAAAAAATGCACGCGCCCTTTGTCCAAACCAAAGAAACGATGCTCGATGAAAAACGCCTCGGTCTGCTCGTGATTGGCGTGACTCGTCATAATGAACCAGTGCAACGGCCGGCCGTACCGCAAACCCGCCGCCTTGATTTTTTCCGCGAAGACATGAAAGAGTGGTTTATGCTTCAGTGGCGTAACCGGGAAAGTTCCCTTGGGACCATCGTAGCCGAGACGCGTACCCTGCCCGCCCGCCACGGTGAACGCCGCCACGCGACCCGCGCGCAACGCGGCTTCGCCGGCCTCTTTGGCCTTCGTCCATTCCGCAGTATTGCCACCATTTTCCGGCAGACGCACGTAAGGCGCAGGCGCCAAGCCATCCAAGTTCACCCCGCCGCCACCGGACTTAAAAACCAAGGAGCGGTTCAGCCGCTCGACCTCAGTCAGATCAACCTCGGCGGCTTGGGCGGCCAGTTCTTCCCGGGCTTGGGGCGACAGCGAATCCCAAAAGGCAAATACCTGGCCCTGGCCGGCGGCGCGATAGGCGGAAATAAGTTGTTCAGTAGTCATGAGTGGGTGTTAGCGGGGAGAAAAGTGAGATCGGAGGAAGGTGCCGTGATTCATTTTTGATCTTCGAACCGGAAGACAAATTCCTGGTCTTTGGCGTAGCCCAGTTTTTGGCGGATGATCCGTTCGATCACCACCGGGTCGTGCCGCAGTTGTTCGAGGTATTTTTCCTGGGCTTGCAGGCGGGCATCCGCCTCGGACAGCCGACGCTGATTGGCGGTTTCCTGAGCCTTCAACGCGGTGTAATCCCGGTGCATCTGCACGAAAAAGCCCGCAGCCCAAACCGCCACCCCCACAAAGAGGGCGCCATAGATGCCGAGGATTATTTTGCTGAAATTCACCGGTTAAAGGCTTCCAGATAAAGATGTCGCTCAAGGGTCAGGCAACTTTTTTCAAAAGCATTTCACGTTGTTTTGGCGTGCCTTTTTGGGGCTGGGCCAAATACTGCGCTCCAATGTATCAAAGTTACTACGGTTTTACGGAGATGCCGTTCCACATTACCCCGGACCCGAAGTTTCTTTACCTGAGCGAGACTCACCAGGAGGCGCTCCAACATTTGAAGTACGGCGTGACCGAGAAAAAGGGCTTTATCGTGCTGATCGGCGAGGTCGGTTGCGGCAAAACCACTCTGTGCCGCAAGTTCATGAATGAACTCGATCCAGAACATTACGATACCGCCCTCGTCCTGAATCCCCGCGTCACCGAAACGCAGATGCTCAAGTCCATCCTCATCGAACTCGGCGTACCCGAAGTAGCGCGGACTAAGACGGATCTCGTCGCCCAAATCAACCAGCTCCTCCTCGAGCGGATCGCGCGGGGCCGGGAAATCGTCCTCATCATCGACGAAGCCCAAAATCTTTCCTTCGAAGTTTTCGAGCAAGTCCGCCTGCTCTCCAACCTCGAAACCGACAAACAAAAACTACTCCAAATCATTTTGATGGGGCAGACCGAACTGAAGGACCGCCTCGCCGCCGAGGAACTCCGCCAGCTCCGCCAGCGCATTCTCGTTCACTACGAACTGCGGCCGTTTTCACGGCCGGAGATGGACCGTTACATCAACCACCGTCTCACCGTCTCCGGCAGCATGGGCCGGCCCCATTTCACGCCCTGGGCCCTCCGTAAAATTTTCAGCGCCAGCCGGGGAATCCCCCGCATTATCAATAATCTTTGCGACAAATCTATTCTCTCGGCCTTTATCCGCGAGTCTGATGAAGTAACCTACTGGGACGCCCGCCGCTCGGCGCGCGATCTCGAACGCCTGACGGATTAAGCCATGAGCCTGATTAACGACGCCCTTAAAAAGGCTCAAAAGCAACGGATGGACGAGAGTCCCCCGCTCGGCGCGATGCCCAGCATCGGTGGCGAACCCGCCGCCCGGATCGCCAAACGATCCAAGCCCCTTGGTTTTAATTCCCTGCTCTTGTGGGTCGGCGTCGGGGCCGGAACGGTCGTGATTCTCCTCGTCGGTGGATTTTTTGCCCTGCGTTGGATGAACAATCGTCCCACCACGCCCCCACCAGAAAACCCCACGATCGTCGCACAGATCGCACCCGCGCCCGTCCCAGCACCCGCCGCCGCACCGATCGAGGTGAAACCCGGTGCTGCCTATGTTTTGGCGACAGCCCCGACCGCAGCTCCAGCCGAAACACCGCCGCCCGTCGCGATCATCGAAAGCAAACCCGTCGTGGTCGTACCGGTCACGCCGCCGCCCGAATCCGAAGCACCCAAGCCAGTGGTTCCCGCAGCAAAACTTCCCCCGAAATCCGTCGCGTATATCGAAGCCCAACGCGTCGCCGGCATCCGCGCGTCCACGACCGACAGCAAAGTACTCATGAACGATCGCGTCTATCGCATCGGCGACATCGTTGAACACCAACTGGGCCTGAAACTTGTCGGGATCACCGCCACCTCGCTCACGTTCGAAGACGAATCCGGGGCCCGCTACACGCGGAATTTCTGAGGACCGTTGCGAGCGGGACGATTTCAATTAAGCTGTAGCCGGGGACGCTGACCCGGTGACTAGGCATCTAGCTCCCGGACCGGGGTCAGCGCCCCCCGCTGCAACAGGAAAATCAGGAAATGATTTTCGCTAAGCGTGGCGCTTCCGTCCCTTCAGCCATTTTTTCACTTCGGCGAGGGAACGCGTCGTTAAAATAGCTTCCTTGGTCAGCCACCCTTTCCGCGCCGCACCGATACCGGTCCGAAAATGCTCCAACCCCTCGGTGTCGTGCGCATCGGGATTGATCGAACACAGCAATCCCCGCGCCGCCGCTTTGCGCCAGTGCCGCCAGTCCATGTCCAACCGCCATGGGCTCGCGTTTAATTCGATGATCACCTGATTCGCGATGGCTGCATCAATGATCTTCTCCACCTCCACCGTGTAACCCTCGCGCTGCAACAAAAGCCGGCCGGTCAGGTGTCCCAGCATCGTCGTATGCGGATTTTCAATCGCCCGTATGATGCGCCTGGTCATGTCTTCTGTGCTCTGCTTGAACGACGAATGGACCGAGACCACCGTGTAATCCAACGTCGCCAACACTTCGTCGGAAAAATCCAACCGGCCATCGGGCAAAATATCACATTCTGTCCCGGTGAAAATGAACGTCTTATATTTACCCGAGGCGTTCAACACCTTGATGGCCGCGACTTGCTCGGCCAAGCGCACCTCATCCAAGCCGCGCGCCTGCACACTCGACTTCGAGTGATCCGCGATGCCGAAATATTCAAAGCCGAGAGCCTCGGCCGCCGCCGTCATTTCTTCGAGTGTATTGTGTCCGTCCGACGCCGTCGTGTGGTTATGAAAAACTCCCCGGATATCAGACGCTTCGACCAGACGCGGCAACCCGCCACTCTCCGCTGCGTCAATTTCGCCCAATCCTTCCCGCAGTTCCGGCGGGATAAAATTCAGGCCGAGTTTTTTAAAGAGTTGTTCCTCCGTTTCGATCTCGGTTCGCCGACCGCGCTCCTCCGCTTTCTGTTTCGCCGTGCCTTCGCCCTCTGCGGGAACGAGGCCCCATTCGCTCATCGAGAGTCCCTGCGCCAGCGCGCGCTGACGCATCTGCACATTATGGTCTTTCGATCCGGTGAAATGGTGCAGTGCGAAAACAAATTGCTCCGCCGGAACCAAACGCAGATCAGCCTGAATGCCCGAGCTAAGCCGCACGCTGGCCTTCGTCTCACCGTGCGCCGTGACTTCCTTCACGTCCGGCCAGTGCACAAACCAATCGGCGACAACTTTTGGCTCGTTGGTCGCCACGAGGAAATCGAGATCGCCCACTGTCTCCATCCTCCGCCGCAAACTGCCCGCATGTTCCGCCCGCGTCACCTGAGGCAACTTCCGCAAACCCGCCAGCAGCGGCTCGGCCGTCTCCCATGCATCGATCCACAAATGACGGCGGCCATATTTTTCCCGATTGCGAATGCCCTCGAGAATCTTCTCCTGCGACTTCTCCCCAAAACCTTCGAGGTCCGCGATTTTTCCCGCGAGCGCAGCCTCTTGCAGTTTCGCAATCGAATCGATGCCGAGCTTATCATTCAAGGCGCGGATTTTTTTCGGACCCACGCCGGGAATTTGCAGGAGTTCAACCAACCCAGCCGGGATGGAACTCTGCAGCTTCTCGAAAAATTCCAGCCGCCCGGTCGTATGCAGCTCGGTGATTTTCTGCGCCAAGGCTTCGCCGATCCCCTTCACTTCTTCCAGCGTCCCAGCTTTCACGCGCTGCATAATTTCATCCTCGCCCAGCGCCTCGATCACGCGCGCGCCCGCGACGTACGCCCGAATCTTAAAGGGATTCTCCCCTTTGAGCTCCATTAGGGTTCCAATCTCGTTCAGGACCGCCGCGATTTCCGATTTGTTCACGTCACGAAATTAACGACAGATCCGCAGATGACACGAAATATTTTCAGCCTTCGGTGACCTGCGCTTCCCGGCCCGCGCTCACTCCCGATGCTCGCCCAAGCCAGACCGGAGCGCAAATTCCGCCAAATGCGTCACCTCCGAACGGTTGACTTTACCTTGGTCGTTAATCGGCCATTGCGCCAGCGGCACAAAAAGTTTCGGTCGCTTCGCCGGTGAAAGCAGGCGGTTCATCACCTCGGCCACTTTCTTCAATTTGGGCGCGGGCGACTCGGGATACGTGGCGATGACCACCTGCCCCCACTCTGCATCCGGCACACCAAACACGACCACCTGGGGCAACTCACCGCTGCCGCGCAACACCGCCTCGACCGCCGCTGGATCCACTTTTTCTCCACCGCTGATAATCACGGTGTCGCGCCGGCCCGTAATATAAAGATAGCCATTGCGATCCCGATAGCCGCCATCCTCGGTGACAAATTCCCCCGCCGCGAGCCACTGCGGATAATAGCCGCGAAATAAGGATGCCCCGCTGATGGAAATCACGCCCTCGCTGCTGATCTGAGCCGTCACATGCGGCATCATGGTCCCGCAACTGCGCCCGCCCGCCAGAAATTCCGCAGGCTTCAATCCCGCCATCATCGCGGCGGATTCTGTCATGCCGTAACCGAGTGAAATCGGTAGTTTTTGCGCGGCGGCTTTGTCCAACAGCTCCGGCCACGTCGGACCGCCGCCGACAAACACCATCCGGAATTTACGCAGCCACTCGATCGCGGCCTCCTGCCGCATCAGTCTTTCCAATTGCGTCGGCACGAGTGACACCACCCAGCCGTGCACTTTAACGGGAAGGACCGGGAACGTCCCTTCCTCAATCGCTTTCCAATCAAGCGGCTTGTACGTGCCACCCGTCAGAGCGCAACGCATCCACGCCATAAATCCGCTGACATGATGCATGGGCAGGACCCCGGCCGCATTAACCTGGGAAAGCCCAAAATGCTGGGTGAACCCGCGCACCGCCGCCGCAATCGTCCCGGCATCGTGCCGCGTAAACCGCACCTTACCGCTCGTGCCGCCCGTGGGAATCATCAGCCAGCCGCGTCCCTCCGTTGGCGGCAGCGTACCCGAAGTCGGAGCGCGCATCAACGCGTCCACCTGTGAACGCTCGACTGCGCCCCATTTCGGATCGCAAAGAAAAATTTCGGAATCCCCCCCGATCACCTGCGTAAACGCCGCCATGAACTTGCGCGGATCCGCCTCCGAAATTTGCACGCGCCGCGCCGCCTGCAGCGCCACCGTGCCGCCAAGCAGACGGCTTAGTTCAGCGCGTTCCATAAGGCCTCCCCAGGGTTGAGGTCGATGCACGATCCGTCCGCAAGCGGCCCGATCAACGGACCATCCCACTGGCGATCGCCGAATATTCCGCCGACGCCAAATCCCAGCGCGCGCTGCGTCAGCGATTGCGTGAGCGCCGCGCGCAAAACCACTGCACGACCCAGCGCGCTCTCAATCGCACTGGAGAAAACCACATCAGCCTTCGTCTGCAAAATCCAGTCGCACACTTCCGGCATCGGCCCCGCCAACGCCGGTTTGATGACAAAAACACCGGGCCACCCCAAACCCTGCCACCGACGCGCTTCCGCCAGCCGCACGACTGATTCATCAAGAGCCAGCGTCACGGGATAATCATGGGCCAATCCCATGAGCGTGTCCTCTTCCGTCGGTGCCACCGGTTGCTCGACAAATTCAATCGGCCGATCCGCGCAACGCGCCAGCCAACGCCCCGCCTCGCGCCGGTTCCACGCGCCGTTTGCGTCGAGCCGTAACTTGGCGTACGCCGGCATTTCCGCCAGCAAATCGTCCAACACGCCGAGCTCATCATCCGCCGCGCCGACGCCGACCTTCCACTTAAACGCGAGATAACCCGCGTCCCGCTTTTCTGGAAAAACCCGCAGCGCATCCCGCCCCGCCGGCAGCAACGCTGCGACGGGCAACCGATTTGAAATCGTATTTTCCGCCCGCTGCTCACGGGCCTGCCCAAGCGCAAATCGCACGCAGCCCATCCGCTCCGGCGTATTATCCAGTATTTCATCCGAAACCCGATCCGAAAACTTGCGGCAAATCTCCTCCACTTCACTCAGCGTTTCCGTCCCAAACCACGGAATCGGGGCAATCTCACCAAAACCGACGCGACCCGACTCGTCTTCCAACCGCACCAAAAAACCCTCGCGTTCCGCCCACCACCCATGGGCCGTCCGCAACGGCGTTTTCAGCGGCAGCCGATAGGTTTTAAAACTAAAGCGGTAGGACATTCGAAAACAAAAAGCTACGGATTAAGCCTGCTTTTCATCGGGTTAAAATCGATCGACGCAGCCACCAAATCCGAAAATCCAAATAGCACATGGCGGTGATGGGAGTAGTCATGGGGGAAATTCCTCAGCCGCGAGTGTTTCGCTTTCGGGCCGCTGGTCAATTCCGCATGTGGCCCTCAGGAACGAGCGGCCGCCCGTTTTTCGTGGGCGGGGGCGCTTAGCCGGGCGCCTGGCCCGGACAATCGCCTCAGCGAAGGCCGGTGGACGATCCCTGGGCGCACAGAAGTGCGCAACAGGGCGAGCAAACAACGGTGCCCTCACCCCGCGAGGCATGGACACCGATCACGCCTGCCCCCCTCCGTCGCAGGCCAGCGAGCACGCTGCCTACCCCGGAGAAAGGCCTCCGAGTTTTTATCGAGGTCACCAATTAGACCACGCCGCCTGGATGGTCTTCCTTTGCCACCGCCCTCCGAAACCCCGGATTTACCTCGCCGCTTTTTCCCTCAATTTATCATTGAGCTTTGCGCTCCCGGGAGTACTTCGATCATGGCAACAATGAACCAGCCTGTTGCCCATCCTTTCAGCGATTCGGACTTCTACCTGCCGGCCGAACGCTTCTTCGCCGCCAATCTGCCGAGCGCTCTCACGTTTGATGACGTTTCGCTCGCCACCCTCCACTCGGAAATCTTGCCCAAGGACACCGATCTGGCCACCGCGATCTCCGAAAGCCTGCTCCTGCAGATCCCGATCATTTCGTCCGACATGGACACCGTCACCGAAGCCCGCATGGCCACCGCCATGGCGCTCAACGGCGGCCTTGGCCTCATCCACTACAATCTGCCCGGCAAGGATCAGATCAAGGAAGTCGCCCGCGTAAAACATCACATCCACGGCATGATCCAGGATCCAATGACGGTCTCCCCCGACCTCCTGATCGGCGACGTGCTCGCGATGATCGATCAAAAGCGTTTCGACTTCCGCACTTTTCCGGTCGCCGATGCCCATGGAAAACTCGTCGGCCTGCTCGCCGGCAATCTCGTCAAGGAACGCTACAAGGCGAAAAAAGTTTCCGAAGTGATGACCCTCCGCAAACAACTCATCACCGTCGCGGAAAAAAACATGGCCGGCGACCCGATCAAGGAAGCCGATAAATTTTTCACCGAACACGTCGGCATTCACAAGGTTCTCGTCGTTGACGACCAGGACCACCTGCGCGGCCTCGTCACCATTTCAGACGTCGAGCGCATCACCAGCGAAGCCAAGACCCGGCGCAAAGCCGCGCGCGATTCCGCTTTCCGGCTCGTCGCCGGTGCCGCGATTTCTCCCGTGCGCAAAGCCAATGGCGAACTCGACCGCGATAAAATCATCGCCCACGTCGGCGCCCTCGTCGACGAAGCCGTCGACGTCGTCGCCGTCTCCACCGCTCACGGCCACACCGCCGGCGTCGGTGATGTGGTTCGATTGATCCGCGATGCGTTTAAGGACCTCACGATCATTGCGGGCAATGTCACGAGCGGCGCTGGGGTTGAATTTCTCGCCGAGGCCGGCGCAAACGCCATCAAGATTGGCCAGGGCCCCGGTTCAATTTGCACCACGCGCATCGTGGCGGGCGTGGGCATTCCCCAACTCACTGCACTCCACGTCGCGGGCCGCGGTGCCGCGAAGAAGGGCGTGCGTCTCATCGCCGACGGCGGCATCACGAAGTCGGGCGATATCGTCAAAGCGCTCACGCTTTCCGACGCCGTTATCCTGGGCGGTCTGCTCGCCGGTTGTCGCGAAGCGCCGGGCGAAATCATGGAAATTTCCGGCAAACTCTACAAACAATACCGCGGGATGGGCAGTCACGCCGCGATGAAAGCCGGCTCAGCGGCGCGCTACGGTCACGACAAAAACGACAGCACTCGTAAAGTCGCCGCAGAAGGCATCGAGGCCCTCAAGGAAGTTTCCGGTTCAGTGGACGATGTACTCGGCACGCTGATTGGCGGAGTCCAATCCGGCATGGGCTACCTTGGCGCGAAAAACCTCGGAGAGTTGCGCACTAAAGCCCGCTATGTCCGCGTGACTTCCTCCGGCCAAAAAGAAGCCGCGCCGCACGACGTCATTGAAGTAGCCACGCGCAAAGGCTGAGGGAAGGTCCATTAATTTAAGACCAACGGGATTGCCCACGGAACACACCGAATACACGGAACGCAGAAACTGCCGCGAATTTAGGCAGGGGCCGTTGCCCTCGGCGTGCACCGGGCGATTGAGGGCAATCGCCCCGACAACTCCATTGTTCAGCAAATGCCTGAAACTAAATAGCTGTTGGGACAATTCGAAATAGCGCCAAACAAGTTAAGTTTAACTGCATCGTTACGCTAAGCGCCGCCATCCGTGTGTTCCGTGTATTCCGTGGGCAACCCTCGGGAATAATCTATTCAGCCAGACTATCCGCCACTGCGTTCCACGCTGCGCACCACGGATTGCGGGCGGCGATTGACCGTGAGAAACATCCGCCCGATGTACTCGCCAATGAGTCCGAGCATCACGAGCTGCGTGCCAGAAAAAACCAGCAGCGCCCCCATCAACGATCCCCAACCATAATCAGGCCCCCGATTCGTGAGTCGCAGATACAGCACCACGGCGAGGCCGGTCAGCCCCACCACGGCCATAATCAGACCGAGCAAAGTCGCGAGACGCAGCGGCATCACGGAAAAATTCACGAACGTACTTGTCCACAAACGCACGAGACGCCGGATCGTGTAACCGCTCTCACCCATCGCACGCCCGGCATGATGCACCTCAAGCGCCCCGAGGTTTTGCGTCACCTGCAAAATCAAACCATCAATGTACGGATACGGTCCTTCGTGGGCCGCCACCTCGCGCGCCGTGAATGCACTCACGCACCGAAAACTCGACAGATAAAATCCCTTCGGTTTATCCAGCACCCAATCAGTGATTCGATTAGTCAGCCAACTGCCGAGATTGCGCCATACCGCGTGTTCTTTTTTTCCATAATGCCCATAAACTACGTCCAGCCCCTCGCGTTTGGCGTGCTGCCAGAGTCGCACCGCTTCGGCCGGGGGATTCTGTCCGTCGTCATCGAGATTGACCACATAAGCACCCCGCGCATGCCGGTAACCCGTGAGCACCGCATTATGTTCGCCGAAATTCCGCGCGTGATTGACGAAGATGATCGGGATTCGCGCGTCGCGCATTAGCTCCCGGCAAACCCCTGCGGTCGCATCGCGACTGCCATCATTCACCAAGACCAATTCGTGCCCGCCCTCGATGGTCAGAGCTTCAATCTCTTTCACCAAAGGTTGGATCGTTTCAGCACTAAAATACAGGGGGATGACAAAACTGAGCGCCGGGGTCATGGGGGGTTGCCACTATCCTGTTACGCTTTTCTAGCCACAGTCAGCACCGAACTTCCAAAAGGCATCCGGCCACCACAAGATAACCACCCGTGCTCCAGCGCCATCAAGCCGTTGAACGCTGCTTCAACCGGCGCCGGAAAAAGCGCCACATCGCTGGCCGCCCCCTTCCCTGGAAAAATCTTTCGGCGCACCACCGCCAACGGAAACGGCAGCATGTTCCAATACGTGCTGCGCCCAACCCGAAAGCCCGCCGCTCCCAATAAAGTGTTCACTTGCCCACGGGAATATCTCCGCAAATTCGCCACTGAACGATCATGATAGGAATACATCCATTGATAGGCCGGCATCGTCAGCACCACGACCCCACCCGGCTTCAAACACCGATAAATCTCCCGCACCGCCTGACCATCGTCGGGCATCTGACAGACCACATCGCAAGACACCACCGCATCGAACGATGCATCGGGAAACGGGAGCGCCGCAATTGAGCCTTGAACCACGGCCACCCCACTTGCGCGCTCCCGTGCCAGCTCACACGCCAGCGGAGAAAAATCCAATCCCGTCAACAGCCACGCGGGTTGCGCTTCACGCAACTGCCGCAACAATCCACCCGTGCCGCAACCCGCATCCAGCACCTGGGCACCAGAAGCGGGCAACTCACTTCGCAGACTGCGCACGACGTGCCGGTGCAATGCGCGATAATACCACATCGCGTCCTCCACGCCGGCCATTTTGCGATACTCGTCAGGTTCCATAGTTACTCAGAAATCGCCTTACTTCTGCCCCACCAGCGTGCGCAGCTCCAAACCATAAAGGGCAAAGGCGAGCAAGCGACCATCACCACCCCCGGGCAAAGCTCCTTCACCCGCCAAGGTCAGCACGGTCGGCCCCGGGGGCAAAACTACATTTTCAATTTCCACCACTTGATTCGACCCGTCCAACGTCCGCGTGGCGAGCACTTGCGCGTCGAGCCGTACGGTTAGATCCCGCGAGCGGAAAGATTGAATCATCAAACGCAATCGGGCCCGAACCGGCGCACTCGTCGGATTCACCAACTGGATGCGCCCGGCCCCACCGGACCAATGCCAACGACTGTTTCCGGTTGATTCTTCCGCGTACCAACCATCCAAAAAGCTTGCGTTCATCAATCCCGGCGCCGCCGCACGCACGAGGGAAAAACGCTCATTCACCCGCCGAAAATCAGCTTCCGCCCACGGGAGCGATTGCACCAGGCTGTCACTTAAATTCCACTCCCCTTTTAGCGCCGTGTTCAGCCGTCCTTCGTAGGTATGAATCGTGAAATACTGCGGTTTACGGAGCAGAAATGCATTGGCCCAAATCCGGCTCCAATAATCCTCCACCAGCATATTCAGCGACGTGATTTGAGGATCACTCTCCAAGCGGCCCAACTCAATAATCGCACGATTCAGCACCAGTGGCGGATGGCTCATTTGCCGGCGAAAGTTCGCGCCCGTCATGATATTTGCGGCCAAGATCAAAACCAAGATCACCCCGGCGCCGATTTGCGTCACCCGCCCCCGACCCCGCGCCGCCGCCAGCCAGCACACGAGGCCCGCCAGCAAGCCCGGCCGGAACACGGAAATTAATTTGTAAGCATCGTAACCCGCATTCGTACGCACGCGCGTCTCCCACGCCAGCAGACTCCAGCCCACGATGATGGGCAGCACGAGCGCGAGCGCCGCCCACGCCTGCGACTGATGGCGCCGCCAAAGCATCGCCAAACCGGCCACCCACAAGCCCACCACGACCGCACTCAAGCCGACCCGAATCATTATCGGCCAGGCTGAAAGACTGGTATCTCGCAGCACGCCCAACAAACCCTCCGGCGAGAATAACGGCACCGCCCAACCGAAATTATATTGCCTAAACAAACTGAACCGCTCGATCAGCCCGTCAAATCGGCCCCAAAAAAAGACCACGCAGATCGCGACCGCGACCGCGATCACCGCCAGCACCTGACCCAGTTTCAGCCAATCGCACCGCCGCCAAAACTGCACCACCAGCCATGCGCCACCCGGCGCAAGACAGACCGGCAAAATAAAATTATAGCTCCCGGCGAGCAGCCAGAACGACGCGACCATCAGCGGCAAAAAGCACCACGCCCGGCGTCCGCGCTGCACCACCCGGCTCGCTCCGAACACTGCGAGCGTGAGCATGGCGATACCCTGAGCTGCGAATAGTTGCCCGAGCTGTCCGTGGTAAACGGCATAAGCTGAAAACGGTGAAAACGCATACAGCGCCACCAATCCAAGCAGCCAGACACCACGCAAACCAACTGTCACGCGTCCGAGAAAAGCCACGACGGGCAAATTCAACAACACCAAGGCCGCGCCAAAAACGCTGACCAATCGATAGGACGGCACGCCTAGAATTGCCGCGTGGTACGCGATCAACGCCGAAGGCGTGAAATGATTCAGCCGCATCCAGAAATCAAAAAAATAATCGGCCGAGCGCACCTTGGTCACTTCCGGCAAACCCAAAAATCCCGTCCGATCATCGCGCGAGAATTCCTGAAAAACCCGCGCGCCCGCCGCATAATCCGCGTGATCGCAACTGCCCAACGACATCGACGTCAGGCGCGGTCCGGACGCTTTCATCGGGGACAAAAGCCACCAGCCAGCGAAAACCGCGATCAGCAAAATCCCCACCCACCCCCAGGAAAAACGCCGTGGCCCGCGCAACGCCGCTTCAACCAGCAAACCCAAGGGAATCAATTCGCTCCACCACGCATACTCGTTGGTTCCCGCCAACGACGTGTGCACCCCCGCCCAGACCACCGCCGATTGCAGTGCAAACCCGAATCCCGGCGCAAACACCCACGCCCAACGCCGCCAAATCCGCGGCAACGTCAGCAAAGCGAGGCCGAAGCCCCAAAAAAAAGTATGCGCGATCAGCTCGATCGCAGTGAGGTAATACAGCATCTCGATATCGATAAAACATCACCGCCCGCCCCCCGATAGTGAAGCGAAAAGGCATCGAACCCGCACGAAGACCCATTCCGTGGTAATCTATCCACGACGGCTGAAGTTCATTCCGTCAAAGTAGCGGCAGGCGTCCCTGCCTGCCGAGCGAGGGAGTGTCAGAACGGCCGGCACAGAGGCCTGCCGCTCCACACTGACTTCTATCGCTGTGTTTAGCGTGCTCGCACTCGCTCCGGAAAGGCTGAACGGCTGAAGCCCGAATACGTGGCTCGGCCAGTAATTTCTCCCGACACTCATTCCGACCTCCGTGGACTCGGTCAAACGATTGATCTGAGGACTTCAGGTTAATTGCGCTTGTCAGCCAGCGCTGCGCGCCCTCTGTTTTGCTTCACCGAAACTATGGCCTCCAACTACACTGAAGCCAGCATCAAGACTCTCTCGTCCCTCGAGCACATCCGCCTGCGTCCCGGCATGTACATCGGCCGCCTCGGCAATGGCGCCCACGCCGAAGACGGCATCTACGTCCTCCTCAAGGAAACCATCGATAATTCGATCGACGAATTCATGATGGGCCAGGGTAAGAAAATCGAAATCGAACTCACTGAGCGCACCGTCCGCGTCCGCGACTACGGTCGCGGCATCCCACTAGGAAAATTAATCGACTGCGTGTCCGTCATCAACACCGGCGCCAAATACGATTCGCAGACTTTCCAAAAAGCCGTCGGCCTCAATGGCGTCGGCCAGAAAGCCGTCAACGCCCTCGCCTTCACCTACATCGCCCAAGCCTTTCGCGATGGCGACACGAAGGTCGTCGAGTTCGCCCAAGGCAAACTCAAGAAGGATCAAAAAGTCACCAAGACCACCGAGCGCAACGGTACTCTGATCGAGTTCACGCCGGACGAAGCGCTCTTCGGCAAGGATTTTAATTTCCGCACCGAGTACATCGAGGACATGCTGTGGAACTACGCGTTCCTCAACCGCGGACTCACCCTCACCTTTAACGGCAAACCGTTCAAATCGGAACATGGCCTCAAAGATCTCCTCACCAAGGAGCTCGCCGGCGAACCGCTTTACCCGATCATTCACCTCGAAGGCGAAGACATCGAGGTCGCCCTCACCCACGGCAATCACTACGGCGAGGAATACTGGTCCTTCGTCAACGGCCAGCACACCACGATGGGCGGCACCCACCTCGCGGCCTTCCGCGAAGCACTCGTCGAGACCATCCGCAACCATTTCAAAAAAGATTACGACGCCGCCGACGTCCGCCAGTCCATTGACGCCGCGCTTGTGGTCCGCGTGCAGGAGCCCGTCTTTGAATCGCAGACCAAGACCAAACTCGGCTCGAATGACCTCGGCCCCAACGGTCCGTCGATCAAGGAATTTGTCGGCAAATTCATGCAGCAGTCACTCGACACCTACCTGCATAAAAATCGCGAGACAGCCGAAATCATCAAGCGCAAGATCGAGGAGAACGAGCACGAGCGCAAAGAGCTCGCCGGCATCCGCAATCTCGCCCGCGAACGCGCGAAAAAAGCGTCCCTGCACAATCGCAAACTCCGCGACTGCCGCCTCCACCTCGGCGACCGCAACCCGCGCGGCGAAGAAAGTTCCCTCTTCATCGTCGAGGGCGATTCCGCCGCCGGCTCACTCACGTCCACCCGCGACGTGCAAACCCAGGCCGTCTTCGCGTTGAAGGGAAAACCGCTCAATACCTACGGCCTCTCGAAAAAAGTCATCTACGAGAACGAAGAATTTCATCTCCTCCAGTCCGCGTTGAACATCGAGGACGGACTCGACGGCCTGCGTTACAATAAAATCATTATCGCGACCGATGCGGACGTGGACGGCATGCACATCCGTTTGCTGCTGCTATCGTTCTTCCTGCAATTTTTCCCGGACGTCATTCGCAACAACCATCTCTTCATTCTTGAGACGCCGCTCTTCCGCGTGCGCAACAAAAAGAAGACGATGTATTGCTACAACGATCAGGAGAAAGCAGCGGCGATCAAGGAGCTGGGCACGACGCACGAGATCACGCGATTCAAAGGCCTCGGCGAAATATCCGCCGGAGAATTCAAGGACTTCATTGGCGAAAATATCCGCCTGGAGCCAGTGAGCCTCAACCATCTCGCCAGCAGCGACGAACTTCTCTCGTTCTACATGGGCAAGAATACGCCCGACCGCCAGGACTTCATCATCGCGAATCTGAAGATCGAGAAAGACTTGATCGAAGTCTGAGGCGGCGAGCATTAAACCGAGGCCGCGCAATCGGGCCTCCGTGTCACTGACTCCGAGTTACAGCGTTTGGCTCCTCTTTTTGAAAAGAGCTGATGCAGCGATCACACTGTAGGTCGGGGTTTATCCCCGACATCTTTGCCCGGCATGCGGGGATAAACCCTGACCCAAATGGGAGGCGCCACCATCTAAGCTTCGATCACTTTGCGTAAAGATTTCGGGCATTCGGCATGATGTGCCCGCAGATCCCATCAACCTAAAAAAACGCAGATGAGAAGCCGCTAATCCACGCTGATGGACGCTAATCAATAAATTCAAAAAGAACTCAGGGCAACCATCGTCCAACTGCTCGGTGGACAGGGATCCCTGCACACGAGCCACGTATTGCCTGCATTAGCGCCGATTAGCGGTAACCCGTCTGCGAATTTTAAGATCAATTTGCCATAAACCATTCGGGTGAAACCGTCCCGAGCGAAACGGTGCTGATAACCTTGGTCCCATTCATTAACCAGACGGTGCACTGTCCGGTCCTGGTGTTTTGCCAGAGAATATCAGGTTTACCGTCGCCATTAAAATCACCGACTCCGCCAATCCGCGAATCACTTGGGAGCACACCCAAGTCGACCCAACTGACGTAAGACGTGCCATTCATCAGCCACAGCCCGAAGTCAGACTGGGTGACACTCTCCCAGAGAATATCCATCTTGCCGTCACCATTGAAATCTCCCGTGCCGGCAACCCGCCAGTCCGCTCCGACCACCCCAAGACTGACGGTAGCCCCACTGATGGAACCATTCATGAGCCGAATGGTGCGCTCATGCGTCGTCTTATTTTCCCAGATGATGTCGGTATTGCCGTCGCCATTGAAATCGGCGGCGCTGTCGATCATCCATCCGGCAGGTGCCAGCCCAAGATCAACCCACGAATTATAAGTGGCGCCGTTCATCAGCCACAGACCGTAACCACCGGTGACATTATTTTCCCACAAAACGTCCGGCTTTCCATCATGATTAAAGTCGCCCGTCGTGACGATTTGCCAATCGGTGGGCTGGGTGCTGAGCGCGACCGTGCTGGTCATGCTTGTCCCGGCCATGAGCCAGATCGAGTGCTGGCCAGTCAAAATATTTTGCCAAATAATGTCGGATTTGGTGTCGGAGTTGAAATCGGCCTGATTCTTAAAAGGCGAAGTTGAAGCCGTGACCGTCAGGACCGCACCACTACTCGTCGCCGAGCCTGCGCTGTTGGTCGCGACGAGCGTATAAGTACCCGCGTTCGCGGACTGCGCACTCGCGATGGTCAGCGTAGCGCTCGTCGCTCCGGAGATCGAGGTACCATTCAGTTTCCATTGAAAGGTCGGTGCTGGCGTCCCGCTGGCAGAGGCCGTGAAGGTTACACTCGCACCTGCCGTCACCGTTTTTCCGGCTGGTTGCGTGGTGATCACCGGCGCGACTGGGGCTGGATTAACTGTCAGTGTGGCGCCATTGCTCGTCGCCGAGCCGCCGATATTCATCGCAACGAGCGTATAAGTTCCCGCGTTGGCCGATTGGACGTTCGCGATGCTCAGCGCGGCGCTCGTCGCCCCGGAGATCGCGGTGCCGTTCAACTTCCATTGATAAGTCGGTGCAGGCGTACCGCTCGCGGCGGCCGTAAAAGTCACACTCGCGCCCGCCGTCATCGTTTGGCTGGCTGGCTGTGCCGTGATTACCGGCGCGACCGCCACTGCATTTACCACAAGTGTGGCTCCACTACTCGTCGCCGAGCCAGCGCTATTCGTCGCGACGAGCGTATAAGTACCTGCGTTCGCAGACTGTGCGTTTGCGATGCTAAGCGTGGCGCTCGTGGCCCCGGAAATCGCGGTGCCGTTCAATTTCCATTGTAAAGTCGGTGCAGGGGTACCGCTAGCAACGGCGGTGAAGGTCACATTCGTACCCGCGGTTACAGTTTGACCGACGGGCTGCGTCGTGATGACGGGGGCGGCCGTAGCGCCGTTAATCGTAATCACCACATTGCCGGAGACCGCCGACCCAGCCGAATTGAAAACCACCGCATTGTAGGCACCGGCACTGCCAGCTTGAATGTTGTTGATCGAATAGCTCGAAGCGGTGGCCCCGGATACGACCGTGCCGTCTTTATACCACTTATAAGAAAACGGCGCGGTGCCATCTGCGGTAACCGCGAGGACCACCGTTGAGCCGGCAGTCACCGCCGAGGTCGCGGCGCGAGCGACCGAGCCGACAAACGACATGAGCGAAAAAAGAAATGCGACGACGAACAAGGTATGATTACGAATAATGGACATGGGCTGGATTATTTTTGAAATTTCTTTCCTCTCGTCACGAACGCGGAGGTGTTCGTGAGCATTACACCTCTTTAACGAGCTGGTTCTTTTTCGATCGTGGTCTCACATTTTTTTTAAGAGCCACCGCGCAAATGAATCGCGGAAAAAATTACCGGAAAAAATTCGGCAGCATCCAGACTCGGCGGAACAGACTCGGTTCCTCGATCCGAGAAATCGCCATCAGCTTGCACCCGATTTACCGTTCACTATGAAAACGATTCCTTGCTCCTGGTTGGATTGCTGATCGAAAATCATCCGTTGACTCCCGGGCCGCAAAAAATCCCCTCAAGGCAAACTATCCAGAAAACGAATCGCCCCGCCCTGGCTCGGCCGTAGTGAGCGCCCCACCATCCGGCCGAGAGTGCCGCTTGACGCTGGCTCTTCCGCTCTCCTAACCTCCGCCACTACTTTCCTCGATGGCAAAACCCAAGAAGCCCAACCAAGACCAGCCCGAACTCCCACTCGACGCCGCGGCGGAGTCCAAACCGGAAACAAATCCGGCCCCGAAAGCGGAGGAATCCAGCTCCACGCCCCCGGTCGAACTCGCCCCGCCCCGTAAAAAGGACGGCAAGGTCCAGGACGACAACGCCCCGCTCGCCAGCAGTTACCGCAATTGGTTTCTCGAATACGCCAGCTACGTCATCCTCGATCGCGCCGTCCCGCACATCGACGACGGCCTAAAGCCCGTTCAACGCCGCATTTTGCACACCTTGTGGGAAATGGACGACGGCCGCTTTCATAAAGTGGCCAACGTCGTCGGCGCCACGATGCGCTTCCATCCACACGGCGATGCCTCCATCGGAGCCGCCCTCGTCGCCATCGGCCAGCGTGGCTTCCTCATCGAGCCACAGGGTAATTACGGTAATATGCTCACCGGCGACGATGCCGCCGCCCCCCGTTACATCGAGGCCCGGCTCACCCCGTTTGCGAAAGACGTCCTCTTCAACCCCAAGACCACGACGTGGCAACTGAGTTACGACGGCCGCGCCAAGGAACCGGTCACCCTCCCGGCCAAATTTCCGATCGTCCTCCTCGAAGGTGCCGAGGGCATTGCGGTCGGCCTCGCCACCAAGATCCTGCCGCATAATTTCAACGACCTCTGCCGCGCGGCCATCAATCACCTTCAAGGGAAAACGTTCCGCATCTTTCCTGATTTCCCCACCGGCGGCGTCGCCGATTTTTCGGAATACAACGACGGCGAACGCGGCGGCAAGGTCAAGATCCGCGCCAAAATCGAGGTCCGCAGCAAATACCTCCTCGCCATCACCGAACTCCCCTTCGGCTCCACCACCGAAACCCTCATCGAGTCCATCCTCAGCGCCAACGCCAAGGGCAAGATCAAGATCAAACATGTCGACGATAACACCGCCGACGCCGTCGAAATCCTCGTTCACCTGCCCCAGGGCAGCGATCCCGAGCAAATCATCCAGCAGCTCTACGTTTTCACCAACTGCCAAGTGCAGCTCTCCCCCGCCGCGTGCGTCATCGAGGACGACAAACCCCAATTCCTCGGCGTCCGGGAAATCCTCAAACGCAGCGCGGAAAAAACCAAAGCGCTCCTCAAACTGGAGCTCGAAATCAAACTCGCCGAACTCGACCAGCAATGGCACTGGGATTCCCTCGACCGCATCTTCATCGAGGAACGCATCTACCGCCGCATCGAGAAATCAAAAACCTGGGAGGAAGTCCTCGCCGAAATCCGTGACGGCCTGAAACCATTCCTGAAACAGCTCCGCCGCGAAGTCACCGAGGACGACATCACCCGCCTGACCGAAATCCGCATCAAACGCATTTCCGCCTACAACCGTTTCCAAGCCGACGAAGCCCTCAAGAAAATCGAGGCCGGCATGTTGGATACGAAGAACAGCCTCAAGCATCTCACCGCCTACGCCGTCGCCTGGTTCGAAATGCTCCAGGAAAAATACGGCAAAGGCCTCAAGCGCCGCACCAGCTACGACGAGATCGCCCAGATCGACGCCTCCGAAGTCGTCTCCGCCAATCAACGCCTCTATGTCAACCGCGAGGACGGCTTCATCGGCCTCAACTGGCGCCAGCACGAATTCGTGCAGGAATGCACGATTCTCGACAGTGCCCTCTGCATCATGGCCGATGGCTCGCTCAAGGTCTCAAAGGTGGCCGACAAAACGTTCATGGGCCGCGAAATCATTCACGTCGGGGTCTTCCCCAAAGACGGTGACACGAATTTCTACACGATGATTTACCAGGACAAAGAGTCCGGCAAAGCCTTCGCCAAACGATTCCAGATCGGCGGCCTCTCACGTGATAAACTTTATCCGTTGGTAAAGTCGGAAGGCTCCCGCGTCGTCTGGCTCCACGTGGCGAAGACTGAAAAAGAAATGCCCAAGAAAGTACAAATCTCACTCGACGGGCGCAGTGGCGCCCGAGTGCGCGAACTCACCTTTGATCTCACCACCGTACCCGTCAGTACTCGCACCGCGAAGGGACTCACGATCACCAAGTGGGCCATCAAGGATGTGAAGCGCACCGATCTGACGCTGTCGTAAGAGATCCGAGCAGTAGGGGCTTTATGCCCCGATCTAACGTACGCGGCGACGCACCGCCGCCTCGTTCCGTCGCAGGTAGCAAGCGCTGGGTGCACCCCGAGCTTGGTCCGCGAACGTAATCTGCAGTTTTCCAAATAGAGGAATGTCAACAGCACCGGTCCGGTGGTGTTTCTGGCCTTCTGGCCCTCGCCCCTGGAGCACGTCGGGTTCAGCACCGGACAACTCCTGCGCTACAAACTCGTCACCCGCAAACCCGACCTGGCCGATGATCCCACCAAGCCCGCGCAGACCCTGACGCTGAGTTTCCCCACCGATGATGTCGTCCTCACCGGCCGGTTCCTCGATGAGATTTGCCGACTCATCACCACCAATGAACTCGCGGCCGTCTGCGCTCTCTCCCCGCGCTACGCCGAACTCAATCCGCT
>JANYFP010000336.1 GCA_025362555.1 Verrucomicrobiota bacterium | reverse complement strand
CGCAGAGATTCCTTCGCCGAGTCGGGTTAATTGAGTGATGGATAAATCGGACCTGAAGTTAGCCGATCGGTGAGTCGCCCAGATGAACACCGCGCCGATTAATAGCAGCGTGGCAATGCCCGTCACGATCAGTTTGTGCCGAGCTAATTTGTGGGGTGGTGGTTGATTCAACTGGCAGAAAATCACGAGCAGCTCACCGGTCTCGAGCCAGCCGAGAGCGTAAAGCGGATGGTTAGCATCTAACCGCAAAGTCATGCGGGCCGGATAATATTCCCACAGGTAGCTTGCGAGACTCGTCAAACTTCCGCCCAAAGCCCACATGCGCCAGGGCAGAGTGGCAACGAATTCTTGTCCGCGTGCCAGGCGAGTCATCGCCAGGGCGCCGATCACTAAGCCGACGAGAACGGAGAGCTGGGTGTTCAGATTCAGTGATAACCCAATTCCACCAATTGCTCCGGCCACGAAAAAATACGTGGCAGCGGAGGATCGGCGCATTTTTCCACTCTGGATCGTCGACCACACGGCGGCCGCAATCGGAAGCACACTCCACAAGACACCAGCTTCAGTCAGGCCCTGCGAATTGGGCGCTCCAGGAAGAAAATTGATGGCCAGCGGGTAAACGGTCACCAATGCGATTGTTACCGTGAGGGCGGAGAACCACCCGAAAGACCGGTGGACGAAACACGCCGTTGCGCATGCAATCAAAAATTGCAGCAGCGGATCCGAATAGAGTGCGATCTTTTCGACCACGGCACCGAGTGGGAGGGAAGTGAATGTCCCATGAATTGAGGAAAGTAATCCCAGCCACAGCCGATAGAATGATGGCAGACGGGTTTCACGTCCGAACGGGGCATTATCATAGTCAACGCGATCGATTTTCCACGTTCTATTTTGGAGCATCTGTTGCACCTGAGCGATCCATTGCTGACTTTGTCCGGTGGGATCGGTGACGATTTGCGCGCGAACGCCGGACGCATAGCCTGTCGGGCTCGATGCCTGGAGGGTGGGTGAGTCGACGGACCATTCCGGCAACGCGGTGAGTTGTTGCACGCGATGAAGGCGAACGCCCTGCATGCCCCCAATCAGCGCAAGCATCACGAGCGGAATCAGAACTTTGATGCGAAAGAGGGAGCGCATGCGCGAAGCGAGAGGGCGGCGGAGTAAGCGGGGCGGTGGGCGACGCCAAACGAAAGAACGTGTCGATCGCGCGTGTACGAGTTCTTTCCGTGTATCTCATTTTTTACGCAAAAAATCTCATTCTGCGGGCCCTTGCCGAGGCGTCGCGATCCTTGACACTGACTGCATGTTGTTTCCGGTTTCTCGCTTTCGCCGATGGCTTGGTCTGTCCGCAGTGGGATTCATTTCACTCTTTTTCTCTCATTGGACTTTGCTGGCGGATAATCTTGAAGGGATCAGAGAGGAACCCCTCGCCGCGCGGAGCGGTCCCCGCGGGACGACGCTTTTTAAAATCTTGCCGGCCACGGAAACCGGCGTGGTGACCGAGAATCGCTACAACGATCCGCGGATTTGGACGGAACGGTATCACGAATTTTCCGTCGGTGCGGTGGGTACGGGCATCGCCATTGGGGATTACGACGGTGACGGAAAGCCCGACATCTTTGTCGTGAGCAAGACGGAAAGTTGCCGGTTGTTTCGGAACCTCGGCGACTGGAAGTTTGAGGATGTAACGGAGCGCGCCGGAGTGGCCGATCACGGTGATGCGATCCGAGAGTGGAAGCAGGGGGCGGCCTTCGCTGACGTCAATAATGACGGATGGCTCGATCTCTATGTTTGCCGATTCAATGCGCCCAATCTTCTCTATATTAATCAGGGCGACGGAACTTTTCGGGAGATGGCCCACGCGTACGGACTCGACGTCAAGGATGGCAGCGTCATGGCGAGCTTTTGTGATTATGATCGGGATGGGTGGCTCGATGTTTATTTGGCCGTGAATATTTTGGACACGGCGACGCACCCCACAGGACAGCGCGGTTATCTTTTTCACAACAATCGCAACGGCACTTTCACCGATGTGACGGATCGTGCCGGCATCGGCGGCGAAAGCCAGAGTCACTCGGCGACGTGGTGGGATTATGATAACGACGGCTGGCCCGATATCTATGTGGCTAACGATTTCGCGGTGCCCGACGTGCTCTATCACAATAATCGGGATGGCACATTTCGGGATGTCATTGATGCCGTCGTGCCGGTCATGCCATTTCAAGCGATGGGCGCCGACTTGGGGGATTTCAATAACGATGGGCTAATGGATTTTTTCGTCGCGGATATGGCGCGCACGACTCACGAGCGCGAACAACAAACAGTGGCGGATACCCGTGCTCAAATGCGGGCCGCTCCGGATACGCCCGGGACCGCGTGGCAGACCATGCGCAATACGCTGTATCTTAATACGGGCGTGGGCCGTTGCCTTGAGGTCGCGCATTTGGCGGGTCTGGCGGCAACGGATTGGACTTGGGCCGTGCGCGCGGAGGATCTGGACAATGATGGTCGCCTCGATCTCTACGTCACGAACGGCATGGTGCGGGATTACGACAGCGCTGATTTGCGGGCGCGAACAATGAAGGCCGAGGACTCCAGTGAACGCGTCCGGATCGTGCGTTCCAGTCCAGTGGGCGCGGACCGCCATCTGGCCTATCGCAATCTAGGCGACTTGCGCTTTGAGGAAATCAGCGCGCAATGGGGACTCGACCAGCGAGGAGTAGCGTTCGGCGCGGCGTTTGGTGATCTCGATGGCGATGGTGATCTCGAT
>JANYFP010000308.1 GCA_025362555.1 Verrucomicrobiota bacterium | reverse complement strand
TCGTCACCATGTCGGTGACGACATAGGGCTCGACACTGATCGCGAGCTGGCCGGCCTCGATCTTGGCGAGGTCGAGCACATCGTTGATCATGTGCAGGAGGTGTTCGCCGCTCTGCTGCACAATGCGCAGCCGCTCCCGTTGGTCGGGCGCCAGGCGTTTGTCTCCCAGGAGAATTTGGGCATAACCCAGCACGCCGTTCAACGGAGTGCGCAGCTCGTGGCTCATCGACGCAAGGAACGCGCTTTTGGCGTGGCTGGCCGCCTCGGCCGCGTCCCGGGCGAGGGCCAGCTCGTGCGTGCGGGTGGCGACGAGGGCCTCGAGCCGTTGGCGCTCGCGCCGGGCCCGCCCGAGCCGCCAGCGAACGAAAAAATAAACGGTGGCACCGAGGGCGACGGCATAGAGGGCGAAGGCGAGCGGACTGAGCGGCGCAGGCGGGGCCACGGTGAAGGTCCAGTGAGCAGGATTGCTGACCACGCCGTCCGGATCGCGCGCCTGGACTTCGAACGTGAAGGGACCGCCATAAAGGTTGGTAAACTCGGCCTCGGTGCGCGCCGACCACGGGGACCAGGTGTCGTCGTAGCCGACGAGGCGAGTCTGGAATTCCAAGGCGCCCGCGCTGAAGCGCGGCGCGGCAAAGGCGAGACGCAGCGGCTCCCGCGTGAAGGCCAGGCGCGCCGGTGTCGGCGCGTTCGTCGCGGGCGAAAGGACGCGGCCGTCGGGCTGCGTGATCGCGGTGATCAGCGCGGTCCATTCCAACCGGGGCGGGATCGGCGCGGCGAGCGCGACGCGCACGGTGGCTTCGGGGCCATTGATCCACAGCGCCGCTTCGGGTCCATGCCCCTCGACGGCGATACTCGACGCGCCCACATTTGAGACGAGATCGACCAGCTTGTTGGGCTGCGCCTGCCAGGTGAACGCATCGCCCCCGGTGGATTGCAGCCGGCCGATGGAATACGGCGCCGGGCCGAGCAGGCTCGCTTCAATCCAAAGCGAGGCGTCCTCGGCCACCGTCATCGGCCACAGGCTGGTGTCAAACGGGACCGCGGGTGAAACCAACCGGGTCTCAGCGACAAAGCGATTGGTCGCGGTCTCAAAGCGAAACGTGCCGTGGTCGGTGGTGAACATTACCCCGTGCGGCGTGGCGACGACCCGGCTGTTGCCCTGGTTGGCTGGCAGGCCGTGATCTTGGTTGAAGAAGGTCAGGGTGGTGCGCGGCCAGCCAGCCGGATCTGGCGGCGATTCCAGCCGTGCGAAACCGCGGGTCTCCGTGCCAATCCAGCGGGTGCCATCCGCGGCCTCGGCGAAGTTGGTCACCGGCGCGGGACTGGCGGCGAGGCCATCGTCGCGCCACGTGTGGCCGTCAAAATGGAAGCGATTGATCCCGCTGTTGTGGGCGAAATACACGACATCGGGCTGCCCGGGCGATGACTCCACCCGTTCGCCGGCCACCAACGGCCCCGTCAGCAGCGGCACGGCGTCATGGCCGTCGAACAGGCGAAGGCCGTCGTCGGTCGCGAGCAGCAAGCCGGACGGATGGCTGAGCAGCGCGCGGGTGGAACGGCCGCGCGCGGCGACCAGTTCGAAGTGGGCGCCGGCCCCGGTCGCCGGATCGCCCGGGACCAGCCGGGCGAGGCCGGCGTTGGTGCCGGCGTACAGGGTGCCCTCGTGGCGGGCCACGGCGAAGACGAGGGCTCCGCCGAGACCGTTGAGTTTGTCGAAGATCGACCACGGCGCCGCGAATTCCGCGCGGGCCAGGCCGTTCTGGGTGCAGATCCAGATGCCGCCTTCGCGATCGGCCGCGAGGTTGAGCACGCCTTGATTGGGAAGACCTCCGGCCTCGTCCAGCCGGCGGACCAAGGCACCGTCGGCGGTGAGCTCAAAAATTCCGCCGGCAATCGTGGCGAGCACGAGGTTGCCCGTGGGCAGCCGTACGCCCGCGAGCACCTGCGTGCCGGCGAGCAAGGGGGCAACCGGGGCGGCAAGGGCGGCGAGCCGCCCGTTCTGTAGTTGGAAAAACGCACCATTGTCCGCCGCGACCAGCAGGCCGCGGGCATCGCCGCCGACCAGCACCACAAAGCGGGAGCGCTGGAGTTCAGGCGCGTTCGACACGAGCTGGAAGTTCTCGCCGTCAAAGCGGAACAGGCCTTCGCCCCGTCGGTGCAGGTAAAGCGTGCCGTCGACAAATTTCGCATATTGCCGGTGGGGTTCGGCCTGTGACCAGAGCCGGAAGTGACCGCCTTGCCAGCGGAGCACGTGTTGGTCCGTGGTGAAAAAGACGGCATTGGGCGTGACGGCGAGTCCCCACACGGTGCCGGGCGGGCGGAGGCCGACCGGGAGTTGATCAACCAGCGACGTGTAGGCCGGCAGGCCGGAGGCGTCGGGCGACAGGTAGCCGAGCGCGTCGGCCCCGCAGACGTAGAGCCGGCCATCGGCGGCGAAACCCAACGCCCGCACGTGGGCGATCGGCACCGGGAAACGCCGCCAGGCTGAGCCGTCGAAGGCGAGGACTTGCGCCTGGTTGCCGAACCACATGACGCCGTTGGCATCCTGCGCCGCGGCCCAAACCTGGTTATGTCCGCGGTAGTCGCGCGGCGTGAACGACTGCAAGAACGGACGCCCGATTTCGGTCGAAGCCGCGGGGGCCGGTGCAGCCGGCAGCCGCCCCGCGAACAAAATCGCGCTGACCAGGAAAATGAGCGCGCGACGAACGCCAGAGATTGGAACCGGCACGGGGTGGAAGGGAAGGGGCCCGCGGCGGCGTGTCAATGACGTGAAGGCGGGTGCCCGGTGGCGTGGTTCGTTAACGAGCGAGTTCAAGCGATCCGCCCGGCCGGAGGTCGGACTCGTTCCGCTGCGCCGCACGCTGGTTTCTAGCGCTCGCCGGCGATTGCGCCGACGAGCTTGCTGTTGGCTGCACGGACCACCTCCAGGGCGGCCTGCTCAAATTTCGCGGCATCGGCCTTGACCACGACATTGCCGTCGCCGCCGGTCAACTCGCCAAACGGTTGATCGGACCTGACCGGGGCGGCCAGCACTGCGATGCCGGCGAAGCCACCCGATTTCGGTCCCCAGTATTCGATGAGCGTCGCGGTATCCGCGAACCATCCCGCCTGGGCGGTGACGCCCTGCCGGAATTCCACCTTCGGGAGAACCTTGAGTTTCCTGGTCTCGCCGGTGGTGCTGTAGACGCCGTAGTCGATCACCAAGGTCACCGCGATGACGCCAAGTTTGGCGTCGTAGGCGAGGTAGGGGGAGCGCGTTAAGGCTTGAGGCCGGTCGAGCACCCGGAAGGTCGACATCAATTGCCCCTTTTGGCCCGAAATATCCCGCTTCGCCGTGTCGCCCTGGAGAAAATACACCGACCGCCCGGTCGGCGCTACATAAGCGCCATAGCGACCCGGACTGAAGTTGGGCACGGCCGTCCACGTTTTGTATTCCGGGGCCAGTCGGGCGAGTTCTTCCGGCCCGACAACCTCGTAGCCGGCGCGTTTCAGTTCATCGACAAAGCCGGCATAGGCGGCATCGGCGATCCGCTGCCGGGTCGCCTGGTCCACGCCCGACAGGGCGGTGTGCAACGTCGACGTGTTGTGATACACAGCGATGTTGTTGTGCGTTTTCATGTTGGCGGTCATCGAATTCTCGTCGGGAAACGCGACGTTGAAGACGCTGATCGCGACGCGCTTGGCGCCCTTGAATTCGTCGCAGTGCTGGATCATGAACTCGCCGACCACTTTTTGGCCGGTCGGGCCTCCGCCGCCGTGATACATTTTCACGTCCTGGGTGATGCCTTCCTTGATGACGGCACCTTCCAGCGTGGCGGCCAGGGGGAGGAGGATTGAGCTGAGCAGGGCGAGGGTAGCGGAACGTTTCATGGGATGGTTGAATGGATTTCGTGCGAAGAGCGGATCAGGAATGCGAGCGGGCTATGGGCTTTGTTCGTAGGGTGCGAAAGGCGGTCGGGCGTCAGCGCGCGGGACTAAGCGCGAGGCGGAAGCCCAGCCGGCGGTTGCGCACCGTGGGGGCGTTTCTATAGCGATAGGAGGAACTGCAGTCGCTGGCCTCGCTGTTCCAGGCGCCGCCGCGATTGATACGCCGCGGTCCGGAATCCGGCGTGCAGGCGGGATCGGGATCCATGGCGACAGGGTCGGTTTGCGCGGTGGTCGCGAAGTTGGAATCCCAGTCGTAGCACCACTCACACACGTTTCCGTGCATGTCGGACAGGCCCCAGGCATTCACGCTTTTTTCGCTGACGTCATGTGGTTTATCGCCGGAGTTTTCGGCGTACCAACCCATGGTTTCGAGTTTGCCATCGCCCGCGTAGACTCCAGTCGTGTCGGCGCGGCAGGCGCATTCCCACTCCGCTTCGGTGGGCAGGCTGTATTCGTACCCTTCCGGAAGACGGCCGGCGTTGCGTTCGCTGGCGGTCACCCGCCGACAAAATTCCATCGCCTCATCCCAGGAGATTTTCCCGACGGGCAGATCGGGCCCCTGGCACTCAGGCGGACTTGGATTGGTTTCCATGAGGCTCAGCCACTGGGTCTGTGTGACTTCGGTGCGGCCCAACCAATAGCCACGCGTGAGGTGAACCTCATGGGCCGGACCCGTCTTTGCGTCACCCATCGTAAAGCTGCCTGGTGCAATCCAGACCAGATCGAGATTGGACGCGCTGGCGACTTGGAGATTTTTGCCAGCCCACTCAGGCGTGGGCGCGGGCCCGGGTGGAAGCTGGGTGCGTGAGCCGCCGCTGTGTCCGCTGTTTTGCTCGTTGGGAAAACTGGTTTGGTTGGATACAGTGATACCGTTGATTTGAACTTTTGTGGGGGCATTCGAGTTCTCCCTCACGAGGGTCGGCACGGTCGGAATATCAATTGTCACATTCTTGCTCCCTCCTAGATTGGTTTCTGTATTGGCTGCCTGCGCGGGCAGCACAGCGCCGAGGGAAAGTGTCATCAACAGGATCAGTTTTGGTTTCATGGGTGTCAGTTCAAAGGTTCCGAGCGGCTGAGGGCTGGCTTGATTCTAGGGGGCTCACCGACCGGCGTAGCCTTTGGCGATTTTCGCCTTCGCGCCCTCGTCGCCGTTTGCCGCCGCCTTTTGCATCCAGTCGAGGGATTTGGAGGCATCCTTCGGCACGCCGGAGCCGAGATTGTAAAAGATGGCGAGCAGGTACATCGAGTGTTCGTCCCCGGCTTCCGCCGCCTTTTGAATCCATTCCACATATTTGTCGTGATCCTTCGGCACACCGGTGCCGTCCCGGAAGAGCACGGCGAGGCCATACATGCCCTGCGCGTCGCCGGCGTCGGCGGATTTTTGCGTCCACTCCGCAGCCTTGGCTGGGTCTTGGGCCACGCCCGCGCCATGCCCATAGAGCACGGCCAGCAGGAACATGGCCTTGGCGTGACCTTGGTCCGCCGCCTTCTGCGCCCATTGCGCGGCCTGGGCGTAGTCCTTGGCCACGCCGGCGCCTTTGAAGTAGGCCATCGCGGTCTCGAACTGCCCGTTGACGTTGCCTTTTTCTCCGGCGGCTTGGTAGAGCTTAGCGGCTTGGGCGCCGTCGGCGGTCAGGCCGTACCGGCCGTTTTCGTAGGCGGCACCGAGTTCATACATGGCGCGCTCATCGCTTTGTTCGACCGCTTTTTGGATCCAGTGGAAATACTGGGACAAATCCTTGGGTTTCCCTTCGCCACTATAATATGCCTTGGCCAGGTCGAACGACGCGGATGCATCCCCGAGGTCGGCGGCTTTCTGGGTCCAGAAGATGAATCTCGCCAGGTTCTTCGTCACGCCGGTGCCCTCGTAGTAGTTCGTCGCGAGTTCGGCCATCGCGCTGGCGTCGCCCTGGTCGGCCTTGTTCTGGGTCACGGCAAGCATCGAAAGGCCCATCGCCCGCATGGGATCCTTAGTCACGCCGATGCCCTCCCGGTAATAGCTCGCTAGTTCCCGGGTCGCTTCGGGGATGTCCTGGTCAACCGCTTGCTGCATCAGGGCCGCGGCCTTGGCCGGATCCTGCGGCACGCCGGTGCCGTCGCGGAAATACGTGGCTAGTAGGTAGAGGTCATACGTGTAACCGTGGTCAATGGCTTGCTGCGCCCAATAGGCGGCCTTGGCGTCG
>JANYFP010000260.1 GCA_025362555.1 Verrucomicrobiota bacterium | reverse complement strand
ACCAAGCGGCGTAGAGTGCGCTCTTGCCTTTCAAGTTAAACGCAATCACATCCGGCCGTTTGATCGGCATGTTACGTCCATAACAAGCTCCTGCGTTCGAACCCCAATTCCGTTCGCTTCCCGCCCCTTCCCATCTGGCTGGCTTCTGGCGCGGTCTTTGCTTTCATTGCCCCATGAGTGAGGATCAATTTATGCGCGAAGCCATCAAGCTCGCGGAAGCCGGCATGCAATCCGGCCATGGCGGCCCCTTCGGTTGCGTCATTATCCGCGACGGGCAGATCGTCGGCCGCGGTCACAACCGAGTGACCTCCACGAACGATCCCACGGCGCACGCCGAAGTGACCGCCATCCGCGACGCGTGCGCGAACCTGGAAACGTTTCAGCTCACGGATTGCGAACTCTACACAAGTTGCGAACCGTGCCCGATGTGTTTGGCCGCGATCTATTGGGCGCGCATTCCGACCGTGTACTATGGCAACACCCGACAGGACGCCGCCGCCATCGGCTTCGACGATGATTTTATTTATCAACAGGTGCCCCTCGCACCGGAAAAACGGGCGATAAAAATGTCGCCACTGCTGCGCGAGGCCGCGTTGGCGACGTTTAAGACGTGGTCAAATAAATCAGACAAAGTGAAGTACTGAAAAAATCCCGCGATGATACGCCGAGCTGAGTAAGCGCGAACCAGTAGTACTGAAGTTTGCTAATCCAAAGTAGCGGCAGGCGTCCCTGCCTGCCGAGCTCGGAAACGGCGGAACGGCAGGCACGGAGGCCTGCCGCTACGCTCTGACTTCTGTCGCGGCGTTTAAATCCCCTTGCGCCCGGACAATCCAGTCTTGCCCGGATTGCCGGCTCGCGTAGCTGTTTTCGTGCACATGATTTACCCTTCCCGACTCGATCGCGTGCTTGCGGCGCTCATTCTCGTACTCCTCAGTTTTGCTTGCCCGTCAAACGCTGAGCCCACCGCACCCGACAAGCCCGCCGCAACTGCGACACCTGCGGCTCCGACGACGCCGACGGTCGTCACGGCCACGACCGAAGTTCCCGCGAAAGTCGACGCTCCGGCCAAAACCGAAGTTACCCCTAAAACCGATCTGGTGGAAAATTCCGTGGTGAAAATTTTTGCCACGATGCGCAGCCCCGATCCGTTCAAGCCGTGGACCAAGCAAGCGCCCCGTGACATCACGGGCACGGGTGTGGTCATTGAGGGCAAACGCATCCTCACCAATGCTCACGTCGCCCTCTACGCCAGTCAGGTGCAGGTGCAGGCCAATCAATCCGGCGAAAAACTGTCTGCCACGGTGGAATTTGTCGCGCCGGGCATCGACCTCGCCGTCCTGAAACTTGAAGACGACTCTTTTTTCGCCACGCACCCCGCCGTCGTTCGCGCCGCGAAAATTCCCACGGTCAAAGACTCGGTCATGGTGTACGGTTTCCCCACTGGCGGCAGCAATCTCTCCATCACCAAAGGCATCGTTTCGCGCATTGAATTTGCCGGCTATAATTTCCCCGTGTCCGGTTTGCGCATTCAAATCGATGCGGCCATCAATCCCGGCAACAGCGGCGGACCCGCCTTATCCGGCGACGAAATGATCGGTCTCGCTTTCAGCCGGCTCGGCGGCGCGGACAACATCGGCTACATCATCCCCTGCGAGGAAATTGAATTGTTCCTCAAGGATATCGCGGACGGACACTATGACGGAAAACCGGCGATGTTCGACGGCTTGCAAACCAACGAAAACCCGGCACTGCGCGTTTACCTCAAGCTGCCGAAAGGTGCCGAGGGGATGATCGTGCGTGAAGTCGATGGAGCCGAAGCCAGCTATCCGCTCAAAGCCTGGGATGTCATCACCCACATCGGCACCTCCGCGATCGACAACGAGGGCATGGTCAAAATCGGCGAAAATCTCCGCATTCGTTTTCAATACCTTATCCAGCAGTTGGCCAAAAACGGCAAGATCCCGCTCACGTTAATTCGCGCGGGACAGGAGTTGAGCGTTGAACTGCCTGTACCCACGGAGCGACCGATGCTCATTCCCGATCTGGAAGGGGAATATCCGCCCTATTTCATTTACGGCCCCCTGGTATTTTCGACCGCCACGTCCCAATTCGTCGGCCCGTTGAGCAGCAACGCCAAGGCAATCGGCGCCCTCAGCAGCCTGGGTAATCCCATCATCACGCGGCGCGGTGATAAACCGACTTTCCCCGGCGAAGAACTGGTCCTCGTGGCCTCACCGTTTTTCCCGCACAAGCTGGCCAAGGGTTACGACAATCCGATCTCACGCGTGGTGCAGTCGATCAATGGCATCGCGATCAAAAACCTGAGCCACCTCGTCTCCGTGCTGCACGATACCAAGGACGAATTCATCACCATTAATTTCGCCGGCCACGGCACCGAAGCCCTGGTATTTTCGCGCAAAGAAATCGTCGCCGCGACGGATGACATCCTCAATGACAATGGCGTGCGCGCCCAAGGTTCGGCGGATATCCTGACGATCTGGAATGCGAAGCCCGCGAAGTGAGTCGGAGCGTTTCGTGGACGCCGATCGTCGTCCACCCCCAACGATTCATATCGTGCGGACGACGATTTCCACCTGTGGGGGGGGGGGGGGGGGG
>JANYFP010000252.1 GCA_025362555.1 Verrucomicrobiota bacterium | reverse complement strand
TCTGCGCGCTCTGTGCTTACCTCGGTGCCCCTTCGCACGAGTGCTTCTGCGAGCCGAGACGACGGACAACCCAGGCGCATTTTTCTCCTGCGCGCACCGCTCCAATCCGCCCGGAGGTCGGGTTTCACCTTTCAGTTCGCTCCATTCATCAGTAGAACGATTGTTCGACCGAATGGATGCGGCTAAGCGCTGGCTTTCTGCCGGGTCTTCCAGGCTTCGACGATCTGTCGGATGGTTTCCTCGAGGGATTGCGTGATGTCCCACTTCGGGTAATGCGTGCGCATCTTCCGCAGGTCGGAATAATAACAAATGTGATCGCCCGCGCGGTTTTGATCCACGTAGGTGTGGACTTGCGCCTTGCCTGTAAATTTTTCCGTGATCTTGAACGCTTCCAGAATCGAGGTGCTGTTGGCTTTGCCGCCACCGAGATTGTAGACTTCTCCGGCGCGCGGTGCGTCGACAAACGCGGCCATGAAGCGGGCGACATCGAGCGAGTGGATGTTATCGCGCACTTGTTTTCCCTTGTAGCCGAAGACGCGGTATTCCTTGCCCTCGAGATTGCATTTCACGAGGTAGGAAAGGAAACCGTGGAGTTCGACGCCGGTGTGGTTCGGGCCGGTGAGGCAGCCGCCGCGCAGGGCACAGGTGGGTAAATTGAAATAGCGGCCGTATTCCTGTACCATCACGTCTGCGGCAACCTTCGAGGCACCGAAGAGGGAGTGCTTCGATTGGTCGATGGTAAAGGTTTCCGGAATGCCGTTGGCGTAGGCGTCGTCGGCATAATCCCAACGCGTCGCGAGTTCCGTCAGCTTGATCGTGTTCGGTGCGTCACCGTACACTTTATTCGTGCTCATGTGCACGAACGGTGATTCGGGGCAGGCCTGCCGCGCGGCTTCGAGGAAGTTCAGCGTGCCGCCCGCGTTGGTGTCGAAGTCGTCAAATGGAATATCCGCCGCGCGATCATGCGAGGGTTGGGCGGCGGTGTGAACAATGACGTTTGGCTTGACCGTCTTGACGAGCGCCAGGACACCGGCGCGGTCGCGGATATCGAGCTCGTGGTGGACGAAGCCCTTTAAATCCTGGCTCAGCCGTTTCTGATTCCAGCGGGTGTCGCCTTGCGGACCGAAGAAAACGGCGCGCTGATTATTGTCCACGCCGTGGACCGTGTAGCCTTGAGCGGCAAAATAGACGCAAACTTCCGATCCGATCAGACCGGAAGAACCAGTGACTAGAATTGTTTTGGCCATGAGAAAGGTGCTGAATTGATAGCGCCGGTCTTTCCCAGTTCCAGCTGATTCTTGTGGGTGGGGGCGAAGAGCGGAGTTATGCCGCGATTTTCTCAAGGCTTCGCACGCAAAACCGCACTTACACCCGCTCCGGCCAGGATTTTAGTTTACTCGGAGTCGTGCTTCGTCCGGCCAATCCAGGCCGTGCTGGCGTCCCAAATCACCGCAACCATGAAAATCAGGAGCAAAGGATAAATGGGCGAAAAAGTGGAAACCGCCGTGAGCGGGAACGAGGTGACGTGGACGATGGCGTTGATGAGCAAATAGGCGGTAACTCCGCCAAACGCGGCGACCGAGAGCACAAAGGGATACGTCAATTGGCGGCTGAAAATCACCTGGCCGGTGCGAATGAGGGCCAGAATTCCAGTGATGATAAATAGAATGGGTAGAATCGTGATGAGCTTGCGGCCGATCCAATCCAACATCGTGTATTTGTGCCGGTTTAGTCGGTCCTGGTTGGGGTAGGTGAAATTTGTCGCGCGCTCGGAGCCCGAGAGTTGGTCGCGGGTCAGGTCGCGGAATAACTCAAGATCGTTGTCGTCACCAATACTCGGCATCGGGAGGACGTTGAAGGATCGGAAATAGACGGTGAAATCAAAGAAGTTGAAGAATGTTTTCACGACTAGCGCGGCTTCACCGTCCCGTAAAACCGGCGCGAAACCGCTGCGGCGCGAACCGGCGGGCAGGCGTCCGTCGTCGCAGGCCTGATTGATTTCTTTGGCGGCTTGTCGGTAGAAATCCATAGCTTCACCCGCCGTGTGGCCGTGACCGGAAGCTACCAGTGAATCGCGCATGGCCCAGACCAGCCAGCCGCCACGAATCTGCCGTTCGGCGGCGGGATACATTTCCTTCTCGGACCAATCGCTGCCGATCTGGCCATCGAGCCATGGTTGTAATTGCGCGAAGGTTGGGCTCACGGCGTACATTGCCTCGCGCGCCTGACGAGTCACCGGAACTTGGGCCAGTTCTGGTCCGATCTTCACGCGTACCATGGCACCGTAAAGATCCTTGAAGGGAGTGCCGTGAAACTCGCTGGTGCCGAACCAGCCGTAGTGGCGGTAATTTTGCCATGAAACCAATGACACCGGTAACAGTGCGCAAACGGTCGTGGTCATCGCGGCAACGCACCAGACGCCACGCCCGCCTGTTTTGGCACGGAACGAGCCGACAGTCCAAGCGAGCACGAGGAGAATGACGGTGGGTGCCAGCCAGATGCTTTCCTCGCGCGTGAGCCAAAAAAAGCCCAGCGAAAATCCCAACAGTGTCGCCCACGGGGCTTGGCGGACAAAGTTTTCCGATCGCCGATAATAGAGCGCCACGAGCCCGGCGAGGATCATGATGCCCAGCGGAGTGTAGAGGTGCTGGCGCATGACGCGACCCAAGGTGGGCGCTTCGTAACTCATGGGATTCCAGAGGAGGAACGCGTAGATGAAAAAACGCGCGCCCGCTGAGCGGATCGCCGGCGCGCAAGCGCGGGAAAAAGCGGCGCAGGCTCCCGCGTAAAGCAATTGTTGCGCGAAGAAAAGCGGCAGCCCGATCCAAAAGACCGCGGCGACGAACAGGGAATATCCGCAGCCTTTGGCCAGTGTCATCTGGTTATAGGCACCGAGCCATTCGCCGCGAACGATGAAGTCGGTGAGTTGAAGGAAGAGTCGCTCGTCGTGTTGCGCCGTCCCGATGGCGTACACGGGCTGGCTGCGCGTGAGCCACAGTTTGAACGCAGTGAGCAGGATTGCGGCAGCGCACCACCAGCGGGACGAATTTGCGGTTGGTTTGCTCATGGAGAATCAGGGCTCGTATCGAGGCGCAGCACGCCGAGGAAAAAACTGGTGAGAACCAACTGGCAACCAAGCGTCAGACAGAGTGCGCCTGGAATTACCCAGCGTAGGGTTTGCGCGGGTTGTAACGGACCGAAGCCGTGCTCACCCCAGATCCACACGGCGCTCGCCCATAATAATAAGCCGGCGGCGAATAAAATTCCCCCGGAGGCGAGCCCGCTTTCGAGCGTCGTTTGATGGAGCCACGCATCGAATTTTTCCTCGGGCGGACGCAGCCCCGCCCGGATGGCAAAAAATTTGCTGAGGGCGGCAAAGGACACCGCTTGGA
>JANYFP010000193.1 GCA_025362555.1 Verrucomicrobiota bacterium | reverse complement strand
GACGGTGGCGGAAGCGCCGCCGGTGATGGTCGTACCGGTAAAAGCGATGGGGCCTTGCACCGCCGATCCATCCACGAGAAGAACATCAGCGCCACTCGTGTCTTTTCCGAAAAGTTGCACTTTGCCGGTGGGGTCGGTCCGCAAATCAACGGGCATTTTCGCCGCCAACTGCTCGAGATCAGCCTGCCGCTGGTCGCGCAGGTCAACCGCCGTGCCGGGATTATTAATCTCCAGACGCGCAATCTGCCCGTTAAGATCCGCGACCGTTTGCAGCAGCCGATTGGTGCCGGTGACGTCGGTGTTGATTTGGGAATCAAGATCGCTGTTGACCTGGGACAGGCGTTGGTCCGCGAGGTGAATGCGGTCGACCAGAATGCTGGCCTTTTGCAGCAGCGTCTGGCGCTGACCGGCATCCGTCGGATCAGAGGCAAAACTTTGAAAGGCATTAAAAAAATCATCGATCGAGGAAGCCACACCATTGTCGGTGGTCGTACTGCTGGTCGCGGAGGCTCCGTCAATATTCTGCCCGAGGCCCGCTTCCGCGCGTTGGTAGGCTTGCTGCTGGCTGGAGTAGGACGCGGTGAGCGACACCTCGCGCAACACCTGATTATCCAGCAAGCCGTCACGCATCTGTTGCACGGCGAGTGCCGTCACGCCCATGCTCTCCGGCCCTTGCGCCGTAATGATGGTGCCCAATGAACCGATCAACACGCGTTGCCGCGCGTAATTCGGGTTGTTCACGTTCGCCAGATTCTTGCCGGTGATTTCGACGGCGCGGCTTTGCGCGCTGAGGGCGCTGATCGAGGCATGGAGACTGGCGAATAATCCGGACATGGTATGAAAAGTTTTCCGAATTAACCGGCGACGCGCAGCGTCGAGGCCGGATCACCGGAGACAATCGAGACCCGGCCCGCCGGGGAATAAGTTTTGGTGAAAGCCTGGGGCCGGAGTTGCTGGAGCGTTTCCTGATGCACCTCAACCGCTCGGGCGAGGAGCGTGTGATTGTGCCGGCTGGTTCGGCGGACCCGGTAAAGCAAATGATTGATCTCGCCAATCAACGCCTCGATCAGCGGGCGGGCGGCGGCATCAATCACCGGCAGCAGCGAACGCAGTGTGGCGCTGGGCGGCTGCGCATTGGCCACCGCGAAATTCGAGACAAAATCCTCCCGTTGGCGCCGGCATTGATCCAGCATCCGCACCTGCTGTTCGATTAAAGTCGAAAGCCGCAGCACCTCGTTGGCGTCGCGCTCGAAGAGAAATTTTTGCTGCTCAGCAAACAGCGCGAGCAGGGCGCCATACTCTGTTAATTCAGTGCGCAGGCACTCGGCAATTTCCTGCCAAGTGTGCGTGATGGAATCGGTGTGATTCATGGTTCAGTAACCTCCTGGTTGTCGTCACTGGCGAGGCTGCCGCGTGGCGTAAGTTGTTTTGCGATCATGGGCGCGAGGCCCATGCCGCGACCTTCGGTAAGTTTATCGGCGAGCGAATCCGTCAGCATGAAGCCGTAGACGCTGCCGCCGCCACCACTCCCGCCCCCGCCCTTCTTGTCCCCCATCATCGAGCCAATGCTCTCCTGCAAAAACTGGCGGACGAGAATGGCTTCAAACTGGCCCGCCACTGCGGCCCGCTGTTCGGTGGGATTGAGATTGCCGCGCTTCAACGCCGCGAGGTCATGGGCGAGCGACGAATGGGCTGCGGGAAGAATCGGGGAAATTGCCATGTTAGTTGACCACGAGTTCGGCTTGCAGCGCGCCGGCCTGTTTAATGGTTTGGAAAATTGCCATCATATCGCGGGTCGAAACGCCCAGGGCGTTCAAGGCCGCAGCCAGGCGCTCGATCGTCGGCTGTTCATTAAGAATGGAGAATCCACCCTTCTGTTCGTTCACGTTCACTTGCGTGCTGGGCACCGCAACCGTCGAACCGCCACTGCTGAAGGCGTTGGGCTGCGAGACCCCGACGTTTGAGGTCACCGTGATAGTGATGGAGCCGTGCGCGATGGCCACATGCGACAGGCGCACGTTGGAGGTGGCGACAATCGTCCCGGTGCGCGGGTTGATCACGATGCGGGCGAGCGTATCGGGCGTCACCTGAATGGTGCCGAGCTCAGAAATAAAGGGGACTTCGCGACCGGCAAATTCCGTAGGCAAATGAACCGTGACCGTCGCCGAATCAGGCGCCATTGCGGCCTGCGGATAAATCGCATTGATCGCATCCACCATGCGGCTGGCCGACGTGTAATCGGGATCGTGCAGCAGTAAACGCAGCGTGTTGTTGTGCACCAGTTGCACGGGAATTTCGCGTTCGACGATCGCGCCGCCGGTGATGGTGCCGACCGTGGGATGATTTTTCTGCACGGTGGCGCCGCCCGCGCCGCCCGAACCACCGATAAATCCACCGGTCGTCAGCGCACCCTGCGCCACCGCATAGGCGCGGCTATCGGCCCCGAGCAACGGCGTTTGCAGCAGCACGCCGCCTTGCAGCGTCTTGGCGTCACCCATCGATGAAATCGTCACATCAATCCGCGCACCCGGTTTTAGAAAAGCACTGATGTTAGCCGTGATCATGACGGCCGCCACATTCTTGGCCTTGATATCCTGAGGACTGAGCGCGAGGCCGAATCGCTGCAGCACATTGGCCACGCTGCGCAGCGTGGTTGCCGCGTTGCTATCGCCATCCCCGGCCAGGCCGACCACGATGCCATAGCCAATCAACTGGTTATCCCGGTCCCCTTCCACATTCGTGAGGTCCTTGATCCGTCCACCGTGAGCCACGGCGAGACTGCAAAGACTGAGGACAATAACTGTAAAAATCCGGGTCATGAAATTCGAATTAGATCAGATGGGACGCAATTTCTCGTAGAGCTTCGTGAGCCAACCGCGCTTCTGCGCATCGGTGAGCGTGCCTTCCGTGATAAATTCCACGCGGGCCTCGGCAATATTGCTGGATTGAACGGTGTTGCCGGCGGTCACGTCATCCGCCCGAACCAAACCGTGGAGCACCACATATTGGGTCTCACCGGAAAAGGTCACCACGCGAACGCCTTCGATCACCAAATTGCCGTTCGGCAAAACATCGGTCACCAGCGCCGCCGCGCGGCTGTCCAAGCTCTGGTTATTGCTCACATCGCCGCCGCCATTGTACGCGGCCTTGCCGGTCAGGCTGATGGAAGGCAGCGCGCCACCGTGCAAGCCGGTGGTGGGATAAAGAAAACTGCCCACGGCATCAGCGAGCGTGGCATCACGGCTGGATTTCTTGCTGAGACTGCTCTGTGCCGCGACTGATTCACTGACGACAATCGTGATGATATCGCCGGTCCGAGCCGCCTTGCGATCGGCACACATGCCGCGATCGCTCGCGCTGTCGCTCCACAGGGAGCCCGCCCGGACGACCGGAAGCAGCGCCAGAGCGGCGGCCGCAGAAATCATAAATAGGGTTAGACGCATGGGAGTGGTTAGAAACGAATTTGCACCCGGTTTTCCGCCACGACCTGGGCCGTGAAATCCTTGCGGGAATCAAGATTCCGAATGGTCACGGTATCACCCTGCGCCCCATTTTCCATCGCCAGGCCTTTCATGGTGATTTGCAGCATGCCATCGATGGCGGCAACTTCGACAAAGTCACCCTTGCGCACCAGCGGCCGCCGCGCCACATCGCGCCAGGTCAGCAAACGGTTCGCTTGGATGGCGCGGGAAAAAACAAAACTGTGGTCGCCCACGCTCGCCGGAAGCGCGTCCCGTTCCCGGAGAAAATCAACGCGACGAACTTCCAATGCCGCGGGATCAAACGTCGCGTTGGCTGTCACGGGCTGGCGGGCTGACCAGGCATCGCGCAAAAGTGCGGCCCGCATCGTGACGGTATATTCGCCCGCCACCTGGCCATCAGCCAGCACGCGGCAGCGCGTCAAAATGGAAGACGCCATGACGGCGGGATATTCCATGATATCCACGGTCCACGCACTCGCGACCCGGGCCGGAGCGGCCCAGGTGCGAAGTAATTCGAGCTGCAATTCTCCCTCGAGATTAAAATGAGAAACAAAACCTGCGGAAACCGCCGCAACAAAATCTTCGTGGGTCAGCGGGCCGGGCACGACCTGGCCCTCGGTTGCCTGCGCGCTGGCAGAGGCCAGGGTATAGGCCAAAAGCGAAAGGAGAATGGCTTTGAGGAGATTTTTCATAAGGCCTCAGTGCTTCATGTTGGCCACATTCTGGAGCATCTCGTCCGAAGTCTGGATCGACTTGGAATTGATCTCGTAGGCCCGCTGCGCGGTGATGAGGTTGACCATTTCTTCGACAATATTGACGTTCGAGGACTCGGTGTAGCCCTGCATAATGCTACCGTAACCGGCCTCACCTGGCGCGCCAGTTTCCGGTGGACCACTCGCGGCGCTCTCTTCATAAATATTACCACCCATGCTGCGCAGACCGGAGGGATTGGCGAAACGCGTCATCGTGAGACGGAAAGAAGTGGTGCCACTGGCTGATTGCACAGTGACCTGGCCGTTCTGCGCGATATTCACTGCACTAGCTCCAGTCGGAATGGTTTGAAAGCCACTGAGCAGAGGCAAGCCATCGGAAGTCACGACCTGACCCTGAGCATTGAGTTTGAACGAACCGTCCCGCGTAAAACCGATGGTACCGTCAGGACGCTGGACTTCAAAAAAGCCGTCGCCCTGAATGGCGAGATCCAGTTTTTCGCCGGATTGCGTCAACTGGCCCTGAGTGAAAACTTTCGACGTCGCCGCCACGCGCGAGCCGTTGCCAACCTCGATGCCGGTGGGGACGATATTGCCACCACCCGAGTCGGTGCCCGAGGAGCGAGGCTTCTGGTAGAGCAAATCTTGAAATTCAATTTTGCTGCGCTTGAAGCCGGGCGTGTTCACGTTCGCGAGGTTGTTCGCGATCGTGTTGAGATTAAGTTGCTGGGCCTCCATGCCCGTGGCGGCCGAATAGAGTGAGAGATTCATAGGGGGGAGGATTCAGGGAAAGAAAGGGCCGGCACGCCTCCAAAGCGTGCACGGCCATGCAGTCGTGATTTTGTCTGACTATCGGCTGCAAAGTTCATGTTAGTGGATTCAACCGAGGGCCTCGAGGGTCTTGCCCATGGTTTGATCATAACTGCTGATGATTTTTTGATTGGCCTCGTAGGCGCGGGAAATGAGGACCATGTCCACCATCTCACGCAGAGGGGCCACGTTGCTACCTTCAAGGTAGCCCTGCATTAATTCCGGTTGCTCCACCGGTTCGGGTTGCGCCGATCCGGCGAGGAAAAATCCGCCAGCGACCGAAGTCAGTTGCGAGGGATTCTTAAAGGACTGCACCGAGATTTTACCGAGTGAAGAATCACCCTGGAACAGCGTGCCATCCTGGTTGATCGTCAGCGGCAATCCATTTGGCAAAAGCACAATCGGCGAACCTCCGTTGCTCAGCACCTCCTGGCCGCCCGAGGTGATCAAGGTCCGGTCATTGCGCAATTTAAACTGACCACTGCGCGTGTACGCCTTGGCGCCGTCGGGCATTTGCACCTCAAAAAAACCGTCGCCTTGAATGGCGACATCGTAATCGCGGCGGGTCGGCTGCGTTTCTCCCGTCGTAAAATTAATCCCCTCGTTCACCTTCGGGAAAACCGTGGACATTGCCGCCCCATCGCGGCCCCGCGGATCCGTCTGCAATTCACCGCTCAATTGCGCGCTAAAATTAATGGTCCGCTTGCGATAGCCGGCAGTCTGACTGGATGTGATATTTTGGGACACAACATCCTGCCAACGCTCCAAGGCGCTGAGGGCTGAGGCACTTTGATAGAGACCGATATTCATCCGGTTCTCCCTTATGCAAGGCCTATGCCAAGATCCTAAATCGCCACCCATCAACTACCTAAGAATTAACCAATCCCTATTGGAAAAATCTGCCGGATCATTTCACGGCAGATTGTGCCCCGCAGCCTATTGCCCTGGCGGATAAAGACACTCGATCTCCGTGCGTTCACCGCAGGTGCAGGTGACGACGATCCGCATGATTTTGTCGCCCTGCTTCACGATGTCGATTTGAGGTGACAATCCGGTAATCGCGCCCGGCTCCGCCGCCTTGCAGACGGCGCCCATCGGCAACACTCCGCTGTGAGGCGCACGCAGCGCCGTGATATCCAATGAACGTTTACCTTGAAGAAATGATTTCATAACGGGGGATGCTTCTCGCCCAGCGGAGCCGGCGGCGGACCAGCGGCGTTTGAGCCGGGCGTGAGTGGCGTCGGAGCGGTCGGAAGTTTTTTAGCTGATTTTGCCGTAAGGGTCAGGCTGAGTGTAATGCGTTCGTTTGATTCCGCATCGGGCTTTTCGCCGTCGAGCGGCCTGCTGCCGCCATAGCCGGTGACACGTTCGACATACTGCGATTCCACGGCATAGTGCACCAGGCTGCGCCGCGCCGCGTTGGCCCGATCCGCCGAAAGCTCCCATTCCGTATAATTACCGGTTTTCTCCTCTGCCGGCTGCCGCGTATGACCGTCAATCGTCACTCGAAAATGATGGCGCTCAATCATCCACGCCAGGCTTTGCATCGAATAGAGCCCCCACTCCGTAAATTCAGCGCTGTCCTTCTTAAATAGCGGCTGCTTGGACCGATCAAAGAGAGTCACGCGGAGTCCGTCGGAAGTCACTTGGATATCGATGGGCTTTTCCGCCAAATTTTCCTCCAAGTGCAGCAGCTTGAAAAAATCGGCCGCGACGGTGTTAAGGAAAACTGTTTCAATTTGCTTACTGTTATTCGATTTCGCTCCGTCGGAGCTACTCGTCGAACTCGTCGTCTTATTATTAAACGGCATCACGCCGGCACTTTTATCCAGCGGAGAATTAAAGGGGTTCTTAAAATACTGCGAGGTGGCGATGAGAATTTTTTTATCCTGCGCGGAAATCCAGAGCACCAGAAAAAGCGCCATCATCGCGGTCATGAAGTCCGCGAATGCCACCTTCCATGCTCCTCCGTGACCGGCCATGTTGGTTAATTCCGGTTATTTGCCGGTGAGGCCTTTCAACGCGGTTTCCAATTCTTCACCGCCCGGTTGCACCGAGTGGTCCAACGTGCGTCGGGCGATTTCAACCGCCGTCAATGGCGCGAGCCCTTTGGCAAATCCCGCGACCGCCTGCATAATGCAGCGCAGCACCTGGAGTTCCGAGGCATTGTTCGACGTGATGCGACCCGCCAGCGGATTGACAAAACCGTAGGCGATAAAAATTCCGAGCAACGTCCCCGTCAGCGCCGCGGCCACTTTTTCACCGACCGCCTCCGGACCTTCCGAAATCGCACCCATCGTATTGATAATGCCCAACACCGCCGCGACGATGCCGATGGCGGGCAGTGAGTCACCGACCATTTGCATCGCATGCACCGGATGAGCCAATTCATTTTCTTTCGCCTTCAATTCCGAACTCATCAACTCCTCCAACTGGTCCGGCTTGATCTTACCGTCGATCACCGGCTTCAGCCCATTACAGAGAAATTCCAGCCGTTCATGGTTCCCCAGCACCGAGGGATATTTCTGAAACACCGCACTGGCCTTGGGATTCATGACGTGTTCCTCCAGAGCAATCAGACCGTTCCGCCGACCGATCATAAAAATCTCATAGAGTAATTTGAGCATTTCGAAAAAATCTTTCTTTCCCGCCGTCTTGCCCGCCAACGCTTCCTTCGTTTTATGAATGATCTCCATGATGACATGGAGGGGCGTCGCGATCACGAGCACGCCGCCGGCGATCCCCAGAATAACCACAAACTCCGACACGTGGAGCAACACCGCCGGATGACCGCCCGCCAGCATGAAGCCGCCGAGCGTTGAGGCGAAAACAATAACTGCTCCAACAATAATCAGCATGCGGGGTGGATCACCGGTTCTGGGCGCGACCGAGGAAGGCCCGCAATCCGAGGATGGTCTGGGAGTGAATCTGACAGATGCGCGACTCCGTCAGACCGAAAACGGCGGCAATTTCGGCTAGTCGCATGTTTTCAAAATAGTACATGGCAAGGATCTTCCTTGGTACATCGGGCAATTCTTTGATTCGTTGAGCGACAAGTTGCATCATTTCCTCTTTCTCCAGCTTATCGCGCCCGGTGACATCCGTGTTGTCCGCCAGTAACTCATGCAAGGAAGCGCCTTCGGAATCCTCCATCTCCGAGCGTTGATCGATGGCGATAAACGTCACGGGTTTGGAATCTTCCAGCCACTTGGCGAATTCCTTCTCGCTCAGACCAAGATCGGCGCGAATTTCCTCTTCTTTCGCCACGCGACCCAGGCGTTGCTCGAGAACATTGATCGCCTCCTTCATCTTGCGCGCACGAGCGCGAGCGCGACGCGGGCACCAGTCCATTCGACGCAGCTCGTCCAGGATCGCTCCGCGAATTCGCATCGATGCATAAGCCGGGAAAGTACTCCCCTGCTCCGGATCGTATTTGCGCACGGCGGCGATTAAGCCGGTGACGCCGACACTATAAAGATCATCGGCATCGATGTGGGAGGGCAGATTGAGTTTAATCCGGTCGACGACATTTCTGACGAGGGGGAGATAGCGTAAGATCAAATCCTTTTGATCGAGATCGCTCGAGTTGGCACCTTGGTAGGCGCGCCACGCTGTGGCTGGGACGGCATCCGTGCCTGTTGCGGGAACGGCTAGGTTCATGGCATTGGCTGGGTTCATGGTTGTTTAGCGGTGAGGGCTGCCGCAGCGGCGGCGGCCTTCTGCCGGATTAAAATTGTTTCGCGCAGACCGCGCAGCAGCACGGTCCAAAACCAACGAAAGAGCAGCGCGCCCGCCAGGCAGCCCACGGCGGCATCGAGCAAAACGCGATCGGGCCCGCGATCCGCCAGCCAACTGGTGGTGGCCGCGACGGCGGAGCCGAGAACTCCTCCAAATAAAAATACAAAGCGCATACGAGTGGGGGAAAGTGGTTAAAAACTTAGTCGGAATTCGGGAGCGTGCGGCGGGCCAGCGCTTGCGCCGGTTCGGATTCATAATCGCCAGTCAGGGACGGGCCGGTGGACAAAAAGAGCGGCTCCAGCTCGCTCTCAAGCAGGTAATCCCACAAGCGCCCCCATTGCTGCGTCTCGTCGAGATGGGTGAAAATCACATGCGTCGCCGCCAACTCACGCCCCACGGCAAAAGCCCGGCGCAGCGCCGCGTGTTCATAGCACGCATTCAACACCAATACGCGCTCAGTCACCGCTTCTTTCGCCAGAAACGCCGCGACGGCCGTGTTCTCCTCCGGATTCCGGAGAGACAACCCAGGCAGATCGAAATAAACAAACCCACCGGGGATCGAAGGCTGCGTGCTCGCCGGATAATGTGCGACTGGCACCCCGAGCGCCTCGCAAAATACGGGCAACGGGCCGGGCGTGTTCGGCCGGTCAAACTCCGCTGTCACAACATGACCCATTTTAGCCCGACGGAATACTTCCGCCGCGAGCCATTTGCAAAGCGCCGTGCTGCGGCCCACGCCGGGGGCACCGAGAAATGCCGCGCGACTCAAGGGCGCCCGCGCCGGCCGAGCCTCAACCTGCGCACAAAGCTGGCGCCCTACTTCCACGAGCGAACGGTGCAGGGGTGCGGTCGAAAGGTCCGACCACCCGGCACTGGCTTGCAACCGATTCACCACCGTCTCGGAGAATCCCGAGCGACTCAGCAAATCAGGCAACGAGCGAAAATTTTCCGGCTGAACGCGACGCCCCAGCGGAGCGGTGCCTCTCGTCGTGGCGGAAGAAGTTATCTCGACAGCCGCTGCTACCGGCGTTTCGGCCGGCGCATCGATTTGCGCGATCACTTCCAGTTTTGGCGAGGACACCAACCGGCGCCAGCCCGAGCTTGCAACCGAGCGCACGGACAACACGCGCGCGTGTTCGCCCAAACGCTCACGGATCAATGTCGCCGCCTGATCGGCGGACTCGACGACAAAACGATAGCAGGTTCCGGCGGTCGGAGTGGAATTGGTGGCGAGCAAATTCATGGGGATCAGGCGGCGGCCTTCATCGGCACGACTTCAGACCGCACGAAATTCATCGGCAGTGGCACGATGCCGGCATTTTCAATTTCAGTGCTGGACGGCAATTCTTGGAAAGAGAGGACAATCAAGCGCGGGAACGACGGCTCGAAGAAACGCTTCAACGGCAGACGAGCGTCAGCCGAAACGACCAGCACGGTCGCGGAACCAGCCTGCGCCATCTCGGTCGTGCGCCGGCTGAATTCATCAAGGAGGTGGCGGCCAATCGCTGGCTCCAGCGACAAACCAATATCCGTCGCGGTGCGGTGAATCTTGGTCGTGAGCGCCTGCTCCAGCCGTGGATCAAGCGTGATCGCCTTGATAATGCCGGGGCGGCACTCGAATTCCGGCACGAAATAAATGCCCAGCCGGCGGCGAACCAACTCGGACAAATCATCCGGATTCTTGGAAAGCCCGGCAAAGTCGGCGATCGCCTCGAGGATCACCGGAAGATTTACGATCGCCACACCTTCACGCAGCAAATTCTGCAGCACGCGTTGCACAATGCCGATGCTGACGAGGTCCGGCAGCAATTCGGAAACAAGTGTGGGGTGCGTCGTCTTCACGTGATCAATCAGTGACTGGATGTCCTGGCGGGAAACGAGCAGATGCGCGTTGGCCTTGAGCGTCTCGGAAAGATGAGTGATGAGCACGGAGGCCGGATCCACCACGGTGTAGCCGTTGAGCTCCGCCGTTTTCTTTTCCGATTCCTCGATCCAGGTGGCCTCAAGATTGAACACGGGCTCACGCGTCGCCACACCGCGCAGCCGAACGGTGCTGCCGGAAACATTCATCGCCATCCAACGGCCCGGAGTCAGTTGGCCACGCACGAGTGGTTTGCCACGCAGCAGGAAACGATACTCGTTGGACTCAAGTTCCAAATTGTCCCGGACCGACACGGGGG
>JANYFP010000187.1 GCA_025362555.1 Verrucomicrobiota bacterium | reverse complement strand
GACACTCACGAAATGTTACGTTGCTGGCGGGCCGGAGCGAGCAGGAGATTGCGTTGGCGGTGCAGGACGATGGCGATGGATTTGTCGCCTCGGGCCAGGGCACCGGTCACGGCCTGGCCAACATGCAGGCGCGCGCGGCGGCGCTGGGCGGCAGTCTGCGGATTGAATCCACGCCGGGAAAAGGCACTCGCGTTTTATTAAGCCTGCCCGTTGCTTCGCGCGCATGAGTATCTCGTCCCACGCAAAAAAAATCCGCGTACTGCTCATTGATGACAGCCCGATCATCCGACTCGGATTGCGCAGCGCGTTGGAAGATTATGCCGACATAGAAATTGTGGGAGAAGCCGGCACGGCGGCCGATGGGATTGCCGCCGTCGCGCAGCACAAACCGGATGTGGTGCTGCTCGATTTGCACCTCCCGGATAAATCCGGATTTCACGCGTGCCGGGAATTGCTCAAGTTGCGCCCGCAGACGCAGGTCCTGATTCTCACGTCCAGTAGCAACGAGCGGAATGTCCAGGAGGCGATGTTAGCCGGAGCGAAAGGCTATTTGCTCAAGGATAACGACGGCGCGTCGTTGGCCGCGGGTCTCCGCGCTGTCGCCGCCGGCAACGCCGTGCTTGATCCCTCGATGGCCGGTCAACTCCTGAATCTGGTCAAGCGTCGCCCAGGCCTCTCGGCGGCAGAAAAACTAAGCCAATTATCATTTCAGGAACGACGCGTGGTTGCCCTGCTCGCCGATGGTCTGACGAACAAACAGATCGGCGAGCAACTTGGCCTGACCGAAAAGACCGTGAAGAATTATTTGGCGACCATCTTCACCAAGTTAAACATCGAACGCCGCGCCCAAGCCGCGACGCTCTTCGCCGAATCCGGTCAATCAGGCGTTTCATAACATTTTTTTGCGGCGAATAGAGGCTTTAGCCTCTGACCGCGTTAGAGGCGTACGCTCTAGGCTTAGGCCTGTATCTAAACGCCCGGCGTTAAGGCATACTCGTTCCGCAATGCAGCACCACCGACCCAGTTTCCACGCGCCGCTTGACCGCAAAGCAGCATTTCCCGATGGCATCCTGACCTACTCACCCAAGCGTCGAGCTCGAGCGCTGACGCTGATTGAAGTCATGTTCGCCTTCGCAATTCTCACCATGGTGTTACTCGGCGTGCTGCAAGGCATGCTTCAGAGTCGACGACAGACAGAGGGCAGCGTGCGTCAAGCATCGGTCGCGAGTTTGGTTCAAGGTTATTTGGAGCAAATCAAAACCGTCCCTTACGAAAACATTAAAACGTCCCCCTCGGCGACTCCGGGAACGGGTCTATTGAGTGATTGGACGACCGCGGGAAATACCGTGGGAGCGAAAGATTCGACTCAAGCCGATACGATCATTTGTCTGGCTGCGCTCCCTGCGCCGACGACCCTGCCGTTGATCAGTTCGCTTCCGACTGATGCGTCGTTGCACACCGAGGGCGTGGATATCGATAACATCGGCTCCGCCACGGATAACACGACCTTGAGCATGTGGGTTTGGATCACTGATCTCACCGGAGGCAACGTGGCAAACTGCAAATCAATCGTCATTGTCTACCAATGGACGGTCAAGGACGGCGGGCGCATCCGGTACTATAGTGCCATGATGCGCACCGTCCGCTCAGCTATCCCCACCGATTAATTCCATTCCTCCATTATGAGAACATTTTCCAATAGAAAGGGTATGACCCTGGTTGAGATTCTGATCGCGGCATCGCTCAGCTTGATCGCCATGACCGTCGCTTTGCGTTTCGTCATTCAAACGCTAAAGACGTACCAGTACGAAACCGGAAAGCTCCTCGTCAATCGTGACATCAGAAAATTCACCACGCAGATGATTGACGACGCCACGTACGCCAATTCTTTCCAAATCTACGCTCAAGCGAGCAACCTCAGCCGCGCCACTTATACCCCAGTTGATTCGGCCGACCCGACCAGCGTAAATTACAAAGGTTATACGGCGGACCTCGCCGTCACAGCTGCAGACGATCCTGTGACGACCACAGGACCTGGCACCAAAGCCGTGGCAAGCGGACTGACGGGTGACGTGGTCGTCTTCATTTACAACGTCGATGGGGATAACACGAAAATTTACCAGCTCGTTATCTATTACAGAATAATGCCCACCACCACTGCCAGTAACGGAACCAACAGTACGACCGCCGCTGATCGCACCTGCGCACTCTATCGCTTGGTCGTGAAGCTTCCAGCAACGCCGACTACGGTTCGCACTGCCGGCATCATGAAATTATTGCCGGAACTCACCGCCACCACGCCTGGAACCATGCTCTTTCCTTACGTTGACGGTCAGGCCGGCGATATCGTCCCCACCGCATCGGTCAATCGTCAGAACAAAATGTTTTATAACTATACTGGAACGAGCGTCCTGATTCGCGGGCGGATCTATGAAAATTATACCGCGCAGCGACTCATTAAGAGCACCTACAATTTCACCGTCACACCACGAGGCTAACCTTTATTTTCTCATGAAAACTTCCTTCTCCTCCGCCCAACGGGGCAGTGCCTTTATTACTGTTCTCGGATTTTGTGTCCTCCTCCTCATGCTCGTGGGGAGCATTTTAAAATATTCCACCATGGAGCGCCGACTCAACAACCGGGCCATCCTCCTGCTCGAAGCGCGCACCGCCGCTGAAGCGATCTCCGAATATGGAGTCGCCCAAGTAAAAAATATTTTGGAATCAAACCGCACCTTCACCAACAGCACGTGGAGCACGTCCGATGAAGCACTCTTCACCAGCGGCACCTACGCGGGCAGCAGTGTAGGGCTTCCCCCTGATTCATTCTGGGGCGGCAGCCACATTTCGCTCTCAACCGGAACCGTCTCGGAGCGCCCACTGATGCAGGTCGGAAAAATGATGGTGAACAGCAACGCCACTGGTGGACTGTATTACATTGACCCCACCAATTCCGACAACGCTTCCGACCCACTCAAGGGCAAACGAATTTTTCGCTATGACCTAGACGTGCTCTCACGCGCCACCGCCATCGATACTTTCGGCGCGGGCAACCTTACGAAGTACATGAAGCAGACGTTTTCGATCCGGGCGGTGCCACTCTTCACCAACGCCGTTTACTACAACATGGATATGGAGGTTCAACCTGGTCCGAATATGACCATCACGGGTTCCACCCACGCCAACGGGAGAATGTTTATCCGCAGTGCCAGCGACTCCCCCACCTACATTACTTTCGCCGGACCCGTTACTGCCGTAAAAGGATTTTGGACCAACTTTCACACGACGACTGGCGACAATCTTATGCCGTTTTTTCAGTCGATTAATGACACCGGAGCACTCCAGACGAACGCGACCACCGGCTTGGTCAATATCTTACCCCTCGGTGCCACAGTGGCGAAACCGATGCGTCTGACCGCAGATACGGTAGGCTTTTCCCCCAACCTGACCAGTGGCACCTGGGTCGAATCCACGTGGGATCTGCATCCCACGGGAGAGACCTGGCAACAACACATCGCCGTGGGCGACGCCACCCCGATAACCGAAACCTCGGTGAGTAAAGCCAGCTACGCCAATTGGATCGATCAAACCTTCGGGAAGAATCTATTGACGGATGTGAACGGGCTCACCCCGAATAAAATCCAAGGGATTCCCGATTACACCTATGTCTATGGTTCAGTGTATCCGGATCCCCTTACCGGCACGACCGATGCGGCCTACACTTACTTAAGCGGAGGCAACGACATCAATAACAGCGCGCATGCCCTGATTGAGACACCCCGACTCTCGACCCCGAGTACCACGACGAATGCGAGCTACAATGCTTCCACCGAAGCGATCAAATATGCTCACAGTGTATCGCTCTATATCGTCGCTAACACCACAAGTGCGGATGTCACCAATGGACATAAACCGGACGGAACCCTGATTTGGGTAAAGGCCAACAGCTATCGTGCATTCATGAATGACACGACCACCAGTCCGGCCACCATCAACGAGGTGATTTTGCCGGGACAAGACATCTTTGGCGATTCCCCGGGCACCGCCAACCCGTACGCGTCGCACAAAAATGCCCGACCGATCGTACAACTCAAGAATATCGATTTCGATTCCACGTCTGCGACCTTCAACCAAGAGCGAACGACTCTCCGCCGGATGACAGACATGCGCCGAGTGGCGGGCGGAGATCCCGGCAATGATACCACGACCACTTTCGACCAAAGCGCCGCCCGAAGTGCTACTAATGTATATGTGCCAAAAAACCTCTACATGATTGATATCGACATGACCGAACTGAAAAAAGCCGTTCGGACAATGGCCTTGGCCGTGGGCACCACCTCTACCACGACCGACAACGCGTTTTACACGACTGGCATGCCCACCGATGCCACTTTTGGCACTTACATCTACAATTATTCCGCCTCGCCCACTAATGTAACGCTTTCAGATACCACCAGAATTATTTCGACCAATGTCACGACTCTCACCAACGCGTTTACTTCAACGATCTGGAATGGCGCGGTGTATGTCGAATCAATCGCCGCCGATCGCTTCGACACCACTGCCGGTACAACTGCTGCGGCGATCGCACTCAGAAAAGCCAAAACCCATGAACTCCATGATTCTGGGGTTCGACTAATCAATGGACGGGGAAAAGTTCCTTCGATTGATGGCGTCTTGGGATTCACACTCGCCACTAACGACGCTGCCTACATCTTGGGTACATTCAACGCGGATGGAAAATCCGACACCCCAGCGACCGTCTCAGTCGACGTACCCGCCAGCCCAGGAGCATCAACTGGTCACAACTATGAGGTCGGAGAATTACCGGCCTCGATTGTCGCCGACGCAGTTTACTTACTCTCCCAGCCATATTGCGTGGATAACGGCGGGACCATCAAACAAACCGCTGGCTGGAATGATGCTTTCAGTGCCTTTGCCCACAACACGTCGAATTGGGATGCCGCGTGGGCGACCACTCCGCCGAGCAGCTCCAACCGTCGCGACGGAGATCACCCAGGAACCTCCGTCGCACCTTATAAAGTACCCTACGACGGCCACAGTACCAACGGTTCTTGGACCAACGACATGGCCACAGACAAATACAGTGCTTCGTTCTCGGAATATTCTTTTGCGATGCTTTGCGGTCTGGTCCCAACCGGAAAAAATGGCGTCACGCAGACCAGCGGTGGTCTGCATAACTTCCCCCGTTTCCTCGAAGACTGGGGTGGCGTAGAGTGCCGGATTCGTGGCTCCATGGTGGCGCTATTCGAATGTCGCGTGGCGAATGATCCGTGGAATCTCCGTGTCTACTCCCCGCCAACTCGTGTCTGGGGCTTTAACTTGCTCTTCGATGAAGGCCGTATGCCACCGCTTACTCCCAAGACCCTTCAATTCCGTCGCATCGGCGCAAACGACATTACCAAAGAAGATTACAACGCCAAACTAACCCTTTGGAGTCTCACCAACCTCCCCTAATTCAGGATCTTCTGATCGGCCATCGAGTGAACCAGCGCAAGCTGGTTGGCTCGGTGGCTTTTTCTTTGAGCTGAAGACGCATTGCTCCGATCTGTACCACCTGATCGGCGAGTGGTGATACCAATGACCAAAGTTCATAAGTCGCTCCGGATGCCGCAGAGGCAGTAGATTTCCGATGTGGTAGAGTGGAAGGATGGAAACTGACTTCTCCGCTGGCGGTGATGGAATTGATCAAGACAGGAGAGAAATGCGATGTGCTGGACTGGAAGCTCACGCGGCGATTCCCCGGGCGGAGTTATTGGCGGCGGCTCAGCCCGCTGGGTGAACCACATTCTATCGGGCGCAAAAAAAACGGCCGCCGGATTTCCGGCGGCCGTCGTCTAAAATTCTAAAGCGAGGGACTAATTTTTCTTACAATCCTAATCCTTCTCGTCGTCATCGTGATCATCGTCGCCGTGCGCGTCACACGCTTTCTTGAGCTTGATGACGGTCGCCGAGTATGGTGCCGGCGTGTAAGTGAACGTCGGACCGGTGAGCGTGACCGTCGTATGAGTGACATCGGCTGAACCGGTGCCCGTGCGGGCCGCTTCATCTTGTGGAATGCCATAGCTATAAACGTCCACGGTCTGACCAAACCGGTATCCGCTGATCGTCACCGCCGTATTCAGATCGCTGATCGAATGCTTGTTGATCAGCAAAAGATTCAACGTCTTAGCGTGACGGTCGCGCACGGCATAGACGCCGAGTTTCTTATAGTCGCTCGTCGCGGTAACCACCGTCTCGCCGCCGCGAGCATAATTCTTCAGCAGCTTATAAACGTAGAAGGTCGGATAACGATCGGCCGCGCCGGCGGGAGTATTCCCGTTAACGATTCCGTAGTCACCGTACTTGCGCCAACCATAGAGCAATGAGCTGTTGTTATTACCGGAGCTCTGACCGTTGCGAAGATCCCACCAGAAGAAGGAATTAAATTCCGTCTTCATGATGTTGCCGAGGCTGTCGGCCATAAACAGACCGTTAACGAGGCTGGTCGATTGTTTGCCCGGGTCACCGTAGACGGAGTTGTTTTCGGTGCAGGTGATTTCGACGTCCTTGGCCTTCTTGCCGAGGTAATCACTCAGCATCTGACGAATGCTCGCGGCATCGCTGGCCCAACCCTTCGAGGATTGCAGGAGGAAGGAATCATCCTCACCACCTGGCGCTTGTTCGTAGCGATGATAGATTACAAAATCTGGCGTGTAGCCAAGTTTCTTAAACGTCGCCAACATCACCGCAGACCAACCGTTGTGCGTCAGGTTCGTGCGGGGATTGGTCACTGTTTCATCCGTATAATTGGCGCTGCCATCTTCGTCGGCGATGAGCACGGCACCGATCTTGATGGAGCGATCCACGGCCTTCATTTTCTTGGAATAATCCACCAGGCGGGTGGCATAGGTCACCGGATCATTCGGGCGGGCGTTGTGGTCCGCTTCCCAAGTGCCGTAATTTTCGTTGCCGATTTCCCAATACTTGAAGCCGTACTTTTTCGTTTTATTGGAATAGCGCACCCAGTCAGCCGCTTCCTCGGGCGTGCCGGTGCCGTAATTCACCGTGATGAAGACCTGCGCTTGCGTGCTCGTGGCAATATTGGCGAACGCATCGAAATTGGTCGCCCATTGGAAACTCTCGCCGTCGCTCATGTTCGTCTTCCAGTGATAAACATCGGAAGCCGAGCCACCGGGGAAACGGAGCGCCTGATTATCGAGCTCATTGAGCAGCTCCGCCGTGGTGACGGTATTGAACGATCCATCCCAAATGGCGGTGTTCAGTCCGAAGGTGCGGGCATCAACGCGGCGAATCTTGTTATGCGCATCAATGTTCACATGCACAACCGAGGGAGGTGGCGCGAGGTCCAGGCGCATGTCATCCAGATAGAACGTGGGTGCGCTGCCACCGACGGTCAGGGACTGGAATGTGATTCGGTTTAAATCCTGAATATTGGCGGCTCCAAGCGTGGCGAGTGGGAGGGTGATTTTTTGCCAGGTGTTCGCCACCAAGGGGCTGAGTGGAACCGCCGGATGAGCCCCGTCGTTGCGCTCGATATTAATGGCCAACTGCTGGCCGCCGACCGCACCGCCGTTGATCCAGAAAGTCAGGCTCGTGAAGTTTTCCGTATCGAGATTAGCATGATGCAGCGAGAGTCCGCCGCCGGCGAGGGTCACCGCCATCGAGCTAGCGCCGGTGCTAACAATGGTCGATTCTGCTCCTACGATGGTGTTCCAGCTCCAGTTCTGCCAACCGCTCACCAAAGCATCTTCGTAAATCGCCGAACCGCCATTAAGCGGTGGCGGGGGGATGACCACCACGCTGGTCGTGAGAATGATATCGTCGACGTAGAAAGGATTCGATGACTGATCAATGCCGGCCCCTTCTTGCACCCAGAAGCCCGTGAAGTTCGTGACATTATTTGCGCCGAGTGAAGCCAGCGGCACCGAAATCAGTTGCCACGTGTTGGCGGCGAGCGGACCAAAAGTCGCCCCCGCCGGCTGGCCGGTATGATTTAAAGTCGCGGCAATTTGGATTTTTTGTCCACCGGTGGGACCACCATTAACCCAGAAGGTCAGGTTGCCGAGACCGGCGGTGTTGATTGGATCATGCTCCAAGTCGAGGGCCGCCCAAGTACCGGCGGAGACCGCGATGGCGTGCGTGCCGCCGTGCGCGAAAGCGGTGCTCGCAGCATTGATCGAAGCCCAGCTCCAACTGCTCCAACCAGCGCTGATCGCCTCGTCATAAACCGTCACTCCCGTGATCGGCCCGCCACTGGAAGTAAAGGCGACGTCGTCGACATAAAAAGTCGGCGCATCTGTACCGGTATTTTGAATCACGAGAGCGGTCAGGTTCGCGTTAGCGGCGGCTCCGAGTGACGCCAGTGGAATAGTGATTTTCGTCCACGTGTTCGCGGCGAGGGGTGCAACGGGAACCGCCGGTTGATCGACGTCGTTCAATACCGCGTACACCTGTATAACCTGCCCTCCGGTTGCGCCACCATTGACCCAAAACGTCAGATTGCTGTAGCCCGTCGTGTCAAACAGGGTTGGCCAATTGTGTCCCATCTTGAAGCCCTGCCACGCCGTCGCGGTGACTGCGATGGAAGTGCTGCCGGTGTGCACGTAGGCCGTGCTGGCAGTGTCAATGGTGGCCCAGCCCCAGTTGCCCCAATTATTTTGAAGGATATCGTCGTAGACGACCGAGTCCGCTCGGGCGGAAGCGCCAAACCCTAAGGTCAGCGCGAGAAAGAGAAGACAGGACGGGAATAACCGTAATCGTGGCATGGGGGGAAACGGAGCCGCGTTAGTCACGCGGCGCCAAGGGTCAGGGGTTGATAACGCTAAGGGGAAAATTCCGCGGTTGAGCGGAATTCCTAAGCGTCATTCCATCCATAAATCACCGCACCGGCTCAAGTTTTTTTGCCAAACCTTGACTAAAGCCATAGAGCGGAATGAGCAATTTCACCCACGTGGTGAATGATCCACTATTCTCCCGCAGAGCAGAGGCATTAACTGCGTATTCTAAAATGATTCGACCCGCCCGTCAGCACCGTGCAAGCGGATCGCGGAGAGAGGGCGGACAAAGGTGAATCAACGCTATCGCTTCCGAGGTATTCTCCGTGCCTCGAGGTGCTCTTCACCCCAAAACAAACCGCCCTTTAATTATCCAACTCTTCCACTCCCTCGGCGCGACACAGCGCTTCCAGGACCCGATAATCGAGACTCCCCTTGTCGTGTGCGTCGAGATTCACCACGAACCCAGTCACCAAACTTTTCATCACTTCACCGTGCGTTTTTGCTCCGGGCATCACTTGGATTCGATCGAGGGCTCGTATTCCGGGAGTGATGAAGGAGGCCGCCGCCGTGTATTGCTCACGAATCTCCTTCTTAACCTGCACGCTGCCACTTCTGACGGTGACTTCCATCGGACCATCCGGGGTATTAAATTTGAAAGGCATTTGCGGCAGTTTGATTTCCATTCCGCCACGGTATTCCACAAAAGAGCAGTTAGACAGTTTTAAAAAACGCGACATTTTAATCAAATCCCATGCCCGCGCGACGACCCGCAACCCCACCAGGCGGATCGCCCGCCGGACCATTCGCTTTTATGGGTGGGGCCACCCCGAGCCAAGCCGAAGCATACTCCGGGGTATCGGACCTATTACAAATGAAAACGCGCCAGAGGAAGGAGCTGAGCCAGATCACTTCCCCCACCTCACCCCACACCCGAGCCAGCAATCCCACGAGTGCGCTCCGCCGCATGGGCATAAAAAGGCTCCAGCCGAAGTGACTGGAGCCCGTGACGCTCATTCAATGACTTACTTGGTAATTTCGTGATACGTGCCGTTCGCGACGGTCGTCCGAATCTTCGCCGCACCGACGTTCCAATCCTTCAAGAGGGCCTGATCCCCGAGACTATCGAGTAACTCTGCCACCCGCGTTTGCGAAGGCAGGGCGATCACCACGATGTGAGTCCAATTCGACCGACCCGCCGTCATCCGCCACAAATTCACGCGGGCATCCTTGAAGCCATTCGCATCAAAAATTGCTTTAAGCCCATCAAGCGCTTTCACGTAAGCGTCCTCATCCGTGCAAGCGATATTGGTCACGAACACCGCACCGCCAGGATACCCGCCTTCGAGCCGAACGCCTTTGTAGAGATAACTCGGGCCGAGGTGGCGCATGCCTTTCAATTCTGCGAGAAACGCTTTAATTTCCGGATCATCCGCAAACTTCTCCTGCATCTGCGCAGCTGCGGCCGCAGAAGGATACTGACTCACGACAAACACGCCGTGGGAACTTTCCCCTGCTTGATCGCCCACCCAGACTTGGCGCAATCGCTCGAACCCAGTCTTGGCTTTGATCATGCCGTTGGCCTTCGTGATCATGGCAACGTAGGCGGGCGTGTCTTCCGTACTTATCACCTGGACCACCAGGGCGGGTTTAACTTCAGCCAACAACGATCCAACCACCATCGCAAAGATGGCGGGCAATACGAGGAGTCTCATTCTTACATTCATGGGGATATCAGTTAACGCTGACGGAACCATTAGGCGTGTCTAACCATCCAGTGGTTACGTACGGCGTGGGTTGTGTGGAATGTTCTTTCAGAGGCGACCGGCCTTACGGCCAACAGGCCACCTCCGACACCGACCATTCGTTAGCCACCCACCGCTTGAAGGCAAGAGCCAAGCCCTCCCGCGCAGTGGCGTTTGATGGCTTACCTGCGGGAGCGAAGAGTCGCGGGTCCCTCGCCCAACCAAAGCATGACTAAACGGCTGGGGCCAGTGGGCTGATTACGCTTACCTCGCCGGTCACGCTCACCGCGCTCAACGCTGGACGATCAACTGCCTCGTCACCGCTCATTCCATTTCTCCCGCAACTCAGCCAATGCGCCCCGCACCTCTGCTTCAACGCCCGGGCGCAGGACCACCTTGCCATCGATGTGAACCTCCCGTGCATTCGGAAACCCCAGCCCGTGCTTTTTCTCATCATCCAAATAGACGAGCGCGCGCTCCGGGTGCCCGGGAATCCACGACTCAAATTTCGCGTGCCAAAGCGTCAGATGGATTTCCAGGGCAAATAATTCCTGAGCGAGCTCGCGCTGGCGACTCGTCGCCACGATCTCAGACTTAAAGGCGCGATCCGCGCTGCACCACTCACTGAGCACCTGATTAATTTTCCGCATCGAGTATTCGGTGTAAGCGCGGATCACCCCGTGCCGCTCCCGCTCCGCCTCAGTCATCACAAGATAACAGCGCGCCATCGCCTCATCGTAGCCTTCGCTGCCAGCTATTTCCTTGGCGTGATTCTTTTCAAGCAGGCGCATCAAAGCCTGCACCTGCTCCTGCTGAAGCCGGAATAGCGCACCCGACGCGTCAAGCAACGCCGCCAACCCTTGCAACTGCGCGATCAAGCCCGCGCGCTCCTTTCGCTTCTCCTGCCTCCGCTCCATCACCGAATTCCCCAGATAGGCGAGAGCCGCGAAGGCCGCCGTGACCGCCGAACCAACGACAGCCACTTGAAATTCTTCGATCCACGCCATGTTCATTTTCTCCTTTTATTGCGGTACGCCGTGACCCGAAACCATTGCCGCCGGTTTCGCCACTGAACCTTCAACCGGCTTCCGGCCGAATCCCCACGAAAACGAAGCGTTCAACTTTTCGCTGCCGCCCATCCGCACCCCGTGAAACATCGTCTCAGCCATCGCCGTCGATCCGAGTAACCGGGCAACGTCGATCATCAGTTCGGCATCCGCGACCAGACGCTCGACGTCCTCCCCCGGATAACCCGCCCAATATTTCAAATCATGCAAAAACCCGGACGGATAAAGGCTGACCCCGCGCCAATCATCGAACCATCCCGTACAGCCATCACTCTTAAACGGCCGCACCGGCGGATCGCGCTCAATCTTCCGCCACAGTTCATTGAGCCCATAATACGCGCAAATCTCCTTAATGCGCGTGAGCGGCACTTCTTCGCCCAACGCCGGCAACACCATCTGCGGTCGTCGATCGGTCGCGCCAGTCACCGGCTCAGCCAGCACCGCACGAGGTCCGAAAAAAAACACTCCAACGACCAACCAGAGGAATAAAATACGGCGCATGGAAAAAGGATTCGCAGTCGACCTGCACAGAACTAAACGCCCATCCCATCGGGTCAAACGCCAACCCGGGACACCAACCACAAACGTGTTGTGTTGTTGGCCACGCGACGAAACGCTGCCGAATGAAAAACAAACCCGAGACTTGGCAGGACCGCTTCGGCCTGACGACCTGTGCCGCCGACGAAATCAGTAAAAAAATTCCCGCGACGGCCCAAGGTGTGGCGGTGATTTACTCCCGGACTGACCCCGTCGAAATGATTTTTCTCGTGATCGAGTCACGCACCAGCGATCTGCGCAGCCAATGCGAAAAACGACTGCAAACCGCCAAACTCCCACCGATCGAGCAACTGATTATTTCATTCAAAGCCGAGGCCTTGCCCGATGCCTCAGCGGAAGCGATCCACGCCGCCTGCCGCGAGCAAGTTATCTTTGCCGGAGAGCTGCGCCGCGAGCTAAGGCCAGCAATGCGTTGAGCGCCAAACAGCTCGAGCTGCATCAATTTTAAAAGCCCTCCGACTTCATCCTTCCGTCGTCCGGATGTAGGGGCTTGCTTGCAAGCGATTTGGGGCTGCGTGCAAACGCTTCACGTCCAAAACCGAAGGCGTGCAAGCTCCGCCATTCGACCCGACTGAAGGACACCAAAAGCGCCCCTGCCCACCCCTCGTTTCAAAAGTAAAGCAGGTCCAATTAAAGCCCAACTCCGGGCTGGCAATTCATCGCCGCTCATCCTTAACTTTCCGGCAAACAACTGGCTTCATGCAAATTTCGAGCAACCATTCCGGTTTCAATTTCAAGTCCGTTTACGAGTCTGTCGTTACCCGCCACACGCAACAGATGCCTGAGCAAAACGCGGTGACCGCCGCAGCTCGTGAAGTTGAGTCGCAGCAGCAAAACGATTCTGAAACCGAATCCACCTTGCGCGAAACTCAATTGCTCCAAGCCGCCCAACGTTCCGCCGAACGCACGGCCAATCAGTTGTCGTTCACTCCGGATCTGTAACGCAGGGGTTGCGGAATCGTTGGCGCCACCGGCGCTGATTCTAAGGTGATTTTCACCGCCGAATGTTGCCTCAGCTAGATTCCAAAATGCAGGAGCGAGCTGGCGCGCGATTCAGCCTGTACGGTCTCGCGACCTGCTCGATCCCACCGCCAAACGATTCCTTCTCGCGCGGATTTGAAGCCGTGTAATTTGGCCCGCAAAACCCAGACTTGTCACAGGTCCCCGGGAGCGTATTCATGACCCTTTCCTCCATGAAACCTAGCTCCCACTCCCAAGCCATGAATCCCGTTCGCTCCCTCTCCATTGCTGCTGTCGCGGCGTTAACTCTGATCTTGTCCGCGTGCTCCAAAGACGCCGACAAGAAACCGGTCGCCAGCGCCACCACCCCCGCCGCCAAGCCCGGTGCCGTCCCCGGACTTGAGTCGGACGAACAGCGGGTCAGTTACGGCATCGGTTTCAATTTCGGCGCAAACATCGCCAAACAAAATGACTTCACCGTCGACCAGAGCGCCCTGAAGTCCGGTCTCGAAGACGGTCTGGCTAAAGCCAAAACCCGGATCAGCGAAGCGGACATCCAAGCATCCTTCGCCGTCGTGCAGCAACGCGTCATGGCTGCCAACGCTGCGGCCGGTGAAAAAAATCTCGCCGCGTCCGCCGCATTTCTGGTGAAAAATAAAACGCGCGCTGGCGTGATCGCGACGGCCTCGGGCCTGCAATACGAAGTGATCACCCACGGCAAAGGACCAAAAGCCAAACCCACCGATACCGTGGAAGTCGACTACAAGGGCACCTTGATCGACGGCACCGAATTCGACAGCTCATCCGCCCATGGCGGCCCCGCCACCTTCAAAGTGGGCGGCGTGATCAAAGGCTGGACCGAGGCACTGCAATTGATGTCAGTCGGCGACAAATTCAAACTCTACGTCCCCGCCGAACTCGCCTACGGCCCGCAAGCCAACGGCAAGATTCCCTCCAACTCCCTGCTGATCTTCGAAGTTCAGTTGAACAGCATCAAGTAATCGGAGTCGGTGCCGCAAGCTGCACCACGAGTCACGCGAGGGCCGGTCACTGCTGCACCGCCCCTCGCTCTCGCCAACGAGTCGTAGCGAGCAGCCGGAACAGGAAAAGCGCGGTCGCAGCTAAGAGGTAGCGACCCCAGTGACGCGGAGAACACATTGACCCTCGGGCCGGAGCGCCCCATGAGTTACTCGCCCGCCGGAAATAAACGCCGCGTTTCCCCGGCCCGCCCATTCCCGCCATGACCAAGCACGAAACCACTCACTACGTCTTTGTCGATTTCGAGAATGTGCCGACCATCGATCTGGGTTTGATTGATGAAAAGCCGGTGCACGTCACGCTGATGATCGGTAAGAATCAAAAGAAAATTGATCTCGCCCTCGTCCATCAAATCAAGCGACACGCGGCGCGCGTGGAATTAATTGAAGTCGGTGCCGCCGGTCACAACGCCCTCGATCTGACGCTTGCCTACTACCTCGGGCAAGCCGCGTCCAGCGCCCCGCACGCGCAGTTCCATATCGTTTCCAAAGACACGGACTTCGATCCCCTGATCGCCCATTTGCGCGGCCAGAAAATTAAAGCAGCCCGTCACGGAAGCTTCGCCGCTTTGCCTTTTCTTCCGCAGCCCAAGCTGCCGGCGATCAAGAAATCGGCCGCCACCACCAAACAACAACCCGAGCTGTGCGCGAGTTCCCCCGCCGACGACAAGTTTGATAAATTACTCGCCCGGCTGAAAAATAATTCCGCGCCCCGACCGAAAAAACGCTCCAGCCTGCTCGCCCACATCAGTACCGCGTACGGCAATAAACTGGCCGAAGCGGAATTGAATTTGCACCTCGACGCCTTGGCCAAGAGCGGCGTGCTTGCCATCGACGCCAAGGACAGGGTCAGTTATCCAACCGCGCCGTAAGCCGGCGACGAACCGCCTGGAACCGTACCGGAAAAACTGCCCCGACGAATGAACCGCTACGAATTCCAGCTTCGCATCTCCCCGGACCAGTACCTCAATTACTATCGTGGAACGGTACGTCATGTGATCGCACGCTGCACGACCGGACAGAACGTGCAGTTTCCCGCGAACCTGCTCCAAAAATTCGTCAGCCCCGAGGGCATCTCCGGAAATTTCGTCCTGACGTGCGATGCCAACAACAAGTGCATCGACCTGCAAAGAATTGTGGTGAGAGGGTAGCTTTATTCTGTTGGTATTAATGTGGGTGGGGTGCCCTCAAAATCGCCGAACCCAGAGAAAGGATATGAAACCTGAAAGCGCCGACAGAACTCACCCTTCTTTCCGAGCGCTTAACCACCTACCCGCGCAGCGCCTGTCCCGTCAGTGATCGCGCTTCCTTCATCAAGCCCGCGACCGGTCCGGCAAAAATAATCTCTCCTCCATCCGGCCCGCCGCCAGGACCGAGGTCGATCACCCAATCCGCCAGCTTGATCACATCCAAATTGTGCTCGATCACGACCATCGTGTTGCCGCTATCCCGCAACTTGAAGAGCAAATCCATCAGCCGCTGGATATCCGTCCAATGCAACCCCGTCGTCGGCTCGTCCAAAATATACAGCGTCGTCCCCTGCTCGCGTTTGCTGAGCTCCAGTGACAATTTAATGCGCTGCGCCTCACCGCCGGACAGCGTTGGCGATGGCTGCCCGAGCGTGAGGTAGCCCAAGCCCACATCCTTGAGCAACTGCAGCGGGTGGCCGATGTTGGGCATGGAGGCGAAGAACACCACCGCTTCATCGACTTCCATTTTCAACACGTCGCCAATGCTCTTGCCGCGCCAGGTAACGGCCAGG
>JANYFP010000174.1 GCA_025362555.1 Verrucomicrobiota bacterium | reverse complement strand
TGGTACCGAGCAAACCCTGCTCGACCAGCGCGCGGAAAACGAGGCGGCCGATGCGGCCGAAACCATTAATTGCTATTGAATTCCCGCGTTCAAGCCAGCGGGTTGAGGTCAACCCGCTCTACCTTATCTTGCAGCACCACGCCAAACCCGACGGCAGGTCAGCTTTATCTGCTACTTATCGACTTAATTAGAAGCAAAACCAGTGTCACCCTACTATAGTGCAAAACTCCTGCTTCTAATGCGTGTTTTCGGGCCGCAATATGGCACGTATCGCGCTTGCCAAGGCATGACTCGTGCTTTTCATTGGACGCGATTGTCGGCATTTCTGCCGGCCAATTCCAACGATAATAACTCATCACTACCATGGCAGTTAAAGTAGCAATTAATGGTTTCGGCCGCATTGGCCGCCTCGTTTTCCGCGCGCTGGTCGAGCAGGGTTTGCTCGGTACCACCCTCGATGTCGTCGCCGTCGGCGATATCGTGCCCGCCGACAATCTGGCTTACCTGCTCAAGTACGACTCTACGCAGGGCAAGTTCCAAGGCACCGTCTCCTCCAAGAAGTCTTCGCCCGACAAGGCCGAGGATGACGTCTTGGTGGTAAACGGCCGCGACATCCTCGTCGTCTCCGCCAAATCTCCCGCTGAACTCCCGTGGGCTAAGCTGGGCGTGGATCTCGTCATCGAGTCCACCGGCTTGTTCACTGAGGCGGAAAAGGCCAAGGGCCACATCACCGCCGGCGCCAAGAAGGTTATCATTTCCGCTCCAGCCAAGGGTGAAGACATCACCGTGGTTCTCGGCGTGAACGACGACCAACTCGATCTCTCGAAGCACCACATCATTTCGAACGCTTCCTGCACCACGAACTGCCTCGCGCCGCTCGTTCACGTGCTCCTCAAGGAAGGTTTCGGTCTCGAGGAAGGTCTCCTCACGACGGTCCACGCTTACACCGCCACACAAAAGACGGTGGATGGCCCATCGAAGAAAGACTGGAAAGGTGGCCGTACCGCCGCTCAGAACATCATTCCATCGTCCACCGGTGCCGCCAAGGCCGTCGCGCTCGTGATCCCAGCGGTCAAGGGCAAGCTGACCGGCATGGCTCTCCGCGTACCAGTGCCAACGGTCTCTGTGGTCGACCTGACCTTCAAGACCACCAGGGAAACCTCCATCAAGGAAATCAACGCCGCTCTTGAAAAGGCGTCGCAGACGTACCTGAAGGGCATCCTCGGTTACACCACCGACGAAGTTGTTTCGACGGACTTCATCCACGACAAACGTTCGTCGATCTATGACGCGGGTTCCTCGATCGAACTGAACAGCAAGTTCTTCAAACTCGTGAGCTGGTACGACAACGAATGGGGCTATTCCAACCGCGTCGTCGAACTGACCAACAAGATCGCCGCGAAGCTCTAAAGAGTAACGACCGACAACCACAGAATACGCGGAAGACACAGAATTAAATTCTTCTGTGTTTTCTGAGTGTTCTGTGGTTTTTTTATTTAAACGCCAATCCACCCTCATGGCCCACTCCTGCCTCGATCAACGATCAGAATGAGTGGTTCATTAGTGTCTATTAGTGGTTTCAAACTTCCCCTTTTCCCATGCCCAAATTCAAATCCATTCGCGACCTCGATCTAAAAGGAAAACGCGTGCTCATGCGCGTCGATTTCAATGTCCCCCAGGACAAATCGACCGGCGCCATCACCAATACCCAACGCATCGCCGCCGCGTTGCCCTCGATCAAATACGCCCTCGAGCACGGCGCTTCGGTCGTGCTGATGTCCCATCTCGGACGTCCGGATGGCCGGAAGATCGCCAAGTTTTCGCTGAAGCCCGTCGCCGCTGAACTCGAGAAATTGCTCGGCAAGCCCGTGACCTTCCTCGACGACTGCGTCGGCCCCGCCGTTGAATCCGCCTGCGCCAAGCTCGCGCCAGGTGCCGTGGTGTTGCTGGAAAATCTGCGCTTCCACATTGAGGAAGAGGGCAAAGTGAAAATCAAAAACGCCGATGGCACCGAGACGAAACTCAAAGCCGACCCGGCGAAGGAAGCCGCTTTCCGCGCCAGTCTCAGCAAGCTCGGCGATGTCTACGTTAACGACGCATTCGGTACCGCCCACCGCGCGCACAGCTCGATGGTCGGCGTCAATCTTCCGTTGAAAGCAGCAGGTTTCCTGATGGAGGCCGAGCTCGTCGCCTTCGCGAAAGTTATCGATAGTCCGGCGCGTCCATTGCTCGCCATTCTCGGCGGCGCGAAGATCGCGGACAAAATTCCCCTCATCAATAATCTCCTCGAGAAGTCCGACGAAATTATCATCGGCGGCGGCATGTCCTTCACGTTTAAGAAGGAACTCGAGGGCATGGCCATCGGCACGTCGCTCTTCGATGTCGAAGGCGCGAAGATTGCGAAAGAACTTTTCGCCAAGGCCAAAGCGAAGGGCGTGAAGATTACCCTCCCGGTTGATTTTGTGACGGCCGACCGTTTCCCTGGTTCCCCTGCCGACATTGCCGCGGTCCAAACGGGCATTGCCGACGACAAGACGGGTATTCCTGACGGTTGGATGGGGCTCGATGCGGGCCCGAAGTCGCGTGAACTTTTTGCGCAGGCCATTGGCCGCGCCAAGACGATCATTTGGAACGGCCCTCCGGGCGTGTTCGAAGTCGAGAAGTTTGCTGAAGGGACAAAGGCCATGGCGGCTGCGTTTGCGCAAGCCACCGCGTCCGGTGCGGTGACCGTGGTCGGCGGTGGCGACACCGCTACAGCGGCCAAACGCTGCAAGATCGTGGACAAAGTCACTCATTGCTCCACCGGCGGCGGCGCCAGCCTCGAGCTCCTCGAAGGTAAGATTCTCCCCGGCGTCGCATTTTTGGAAACCTGAATATCACTCCACACCTCGTAGTTTGCGACCTCGCGTCGCAACGTTGTGCGGCAAGCGCACAACCTACCTAACAAACTAACTCTCTTATTCCCATGATTCGCAAAAAACTCATCGCAGGTAACTGGAAGATGAACAAGACGGCCTCGGACGGCGTCACGCTCGCCAAGGATATCGTCGACGCCATTGGTCGCGAGACGTCCGTGGACATCGTGCTGTGCCCGCCGTTCAC
>JANYFP010000158.1 GCA_025362555.1 Verrucomicrobiota bacterium | reverse complement strand
TGGGGTTCATGGGTTTACCGTCCATTCGGAAGTCGGTGCCAAGGTCACTTTCGGGCCGCTCGGAATAGAACCGCTCACCGTCTGGATGCTGCGTGTGAGCCAGACGAAGAATTCAGCGAAGTGGAGATTCGCGAGGCGCAGGGGCGGCTGGACCGAGAATTCCCGCAGATTGCTGAGCTCGGCCCGGTCGCCGATCGCGACGACAAACACGTTCCAGCTTTTCCGCGCCGCACGCTCCCGCAATTCTCGCGCCGCTTCCCGCCAGCCCACGTCAGTTGCTACCCCATCGGTGAGAATACAGACCCACGGCTTGTACCCTGGGACCGCATTCGCTTGATATAATCGGCAACGGGCTTCGATGTCCGCGACGGCTTGCCGGACCGCGCCCCCGAGGGGAGTTTCTCCACCCGCAACCAAGGGCGGCAGATCGGCTGCCGCAACATCGATCGGCGTACCGAACGGTGAAATATTACAAACGGTTCCCCCGAAGGTGTAGATCGAGGGCTCCACGCGCAAAGAGGCTAGGTCATCTGCCGCAATGTCGCGGAGCATTTGTCGCAACCCACGTTGCACCTCGGTGATCGGTTCGCCAGCCATGCTGCCCGAGGTATCGAGCAAAATGGCAATGGGGCACCGCGGGTGAGGATTGTTTTCGTGATCAATACCAGCAAACCGCGTGGAGTGCGCTAGCGTGGCGGAGCGGGGAACAGGCGTCGTGAGTGCCGCCGGGGTGCATGACAATGAGAGACTTATTTTTGGATTCATGAGAATATTTGCCCGGTTCAGTTACCTTCGAGTTTTTGCGCGAATGCCGTGGCGGCTTTGGCCCACTCGTAGAAATCAGCCCGCGCCGTGGGATCGGCATGCCCCTGGATAAAAGTCATTTTGAACAGGTGCATCAGGTAGGGAGAAAGACTCCGGTAGCGCGCATAAATCGCGTCGGTCGTGCCGCCCGATGCGACGCCCTTGGGGCCCAAGAAATGTCGACCCGCTTGAATATTCTCAACGGGCGTGCCGCCGCGCTTCACATTGTACGGATGGCCCCCGGCGGTGAGCATCTGGAAGAACAGAATCGCGGCCGAAAAGTGCACCTGCGCCGGCCCGATGTTAACCGGGCGGCCGTTGCCTGCCTGCAGCTCCGGTGGCTGAAAATCCGGCGTCCCCACTGTGCAGGGGAAAGTTTTTCCGCCGGCCACTATCTGGTAGCTATCGACATCAATAAACGTGACGCGGCATGTCCCTGGTTCGACGAGAAAATTGGTCAGGCTGATGTCGCCAATCAAAACACCGTGCTTTTGGAGCAGAGCACAGCCCACCGCGATTTCCCACACGACGCGGGCGACATGACGTTGATCCCAACCCGGGAGTCGCTTTTCGCGCAGCGCCAAAGCCGATAGCGCAACGAGTGAAACGCCGGTGCCCCTCCGCATCGTGAATCCGATCGTCTGTCCGTTGGCGTTTCTCAACAACTCTTGCGGCCAGGCGAAACGCCCGTCACCCCGCAGCGGCGTGAGAGCGATCATCGCGCAGAGTTTGTCGGCGCGCGCCTGCGCCGAAGTTTGCCTCGTGGGAAGATATACTTTTGCCAAGGTGTCGGGTCGGCCTTCAATTTCGAAAACGCTTCCTTCGCCTCCCGTCGCGATTTTGCGACCGAGAGAAATCGGTTTTCGCTGCTCGTCAACTAGACCGGGCAAGGTGTTTTTCAGAATGGAAGAGTGAGTCATATCGGGTTGTGTCGGGTGGTTAGATTGATCTTGTGGAAAAGAGCTACGGGCGCTCGCGTCGACGGTGGATCAAGAAGTGATCGTCGCTTGGTTCGCTCCGTTTCGGGTCTTTTTCGCGCGGCGGTGTTTCTCGATCGCGAGACGCGTGGCGATCGTTTCCAACTGCCGCATGCCGCCTTGACTCCAGTTTACGTCCGCCGCTGTAATCGAAATCCCCAGCTCCTGCGCGAGCTGGGCAATGCCGGTGGAGATTAGCAACTCAGCCGTCTCTTCCTGATCGGGCGAATTTAGCCAAATGATATCCCCCGAAAAGCGCATCAACAGTTCGTGACTGATGAGCCCCGCTTTTATGATCGCTTCAATCGTCACTGCGCTCCCCGTTTGGCACTCGGTGTTAAACCCAAGCCCGCCTGATTTTGACTGAGCGGAAAAAACATCCTGCCATGCCCCGGCTCCCACAATGAAAAGACAGCTCCGGATTTTGGCTTCGATCGCTGCTATACTTGGGGGTGATTCGCGCCGGGATTCCAGCTCGCGGAGGTAGTCCGGAATTTGAAAAACCCGGTCTAGTATATTGAGCATATCGACTCCGACTCCGGCGCTCCATTCCCGGCTGTAGTCGATCGAGCACTTATCTAGCTCGTCGATAAACAGCAACAAACGGTCGCAGGCGAGCAGGCGATCCAGAATCTGAAACACGGTGGCGCGCCCTGGGCGGGCACCGCGGACGATCCAATCTGCTCGGGTCACTTTATAATAATCCGCCTTGAGGTCGCGGGCGACCGTCTCGCACAGCCAACTTTTGCCCGTGCCGCTGGCGCCGATAATCAGGCTATTTAACCGGAGTTTGAGCTGAGTGGGATTATCGACCGACTCAAAATAGACCTCGGCCTTGGCCATGAGATGCTCGATTGCCGATGTGTGTGACTTGGTGACCACCCTCTTGGGGGTCGGGGCAGGTGGGAAAACTGGGGTCAACCGTACTGCGCTCGCCACAGTTGAGGTGGCAGTCAGGATTGGTGGCGGCGTGAGACTTTTGTGCCGCAGTAACACTTGCATCGCGTAGGCTTGCGCGCGGGAAATCAAGGTGCCTTCGACCGGGGTTCTGATGAACTGGCTTGCCTGCGCAAGGAGGTCGACGGCGAGTTGTGGATCGGAGAAAGACCGGGCGCATTCGTTGACGTAGTAAGACGTAGCGCTCGGAAACCGCGTGAGTAGTTTATGCGCATAGTCGCATGCCGCAGCACTGCGCTTGCGGTCCGCGTCCCCGATCACGATTTCGGTCCAGAGTTTCTGGACCTGACTCATCATGGACGCGGCGGATTCGTTGGAATCAAATTGAGTGGGTGCCACACTCGGATCGAGAAGCTGAATGATATAGTGCAGGGCTTCGAGAAAGGCCACACACGGGGCATTGGCGGTGGCGTCCAGGCGATGAAAGGCGCTGGTCGCGAGCCGCTGGTTGGCAATCATGATCAGGTGAGTGAGCAAATTCCGGCGAGCGGTTGTTTGGCCCGTAGAGCAGGGCAGCGCGCGATCAGGGCCGGGAGTAGAGTAAGTCATGGTAGAATTCGTGAATGGTTCGCTGGACGATTAATTGATAGCTACGGCCATGGTGGGGCGGGGCACTTCAGTCCGGCCGGAGAGATTGAGGTGATCGTAGACGTAACTGAGTTCAGTCGTGTCGCGCATTAAGTAGGCGGCACTCGACGTGAAATTCGCATGGCCGAGTAAAACCTGGGTCGCCAATATATCGTGACCACTCGCTTTATAGCAGGAGCGCGCAAATACGCGGCGAAGGGAGTGCGGCGCGACGGTACCTTCTAAGCCAGCGCGCTTCGCGGCTTCTGCAATCACGCGATGCGCTTGCTTGCGCGAGATGACCCCGGGATACCGCTTGCGGGATGCGAAGACATAGCTTTCCAAAGGCGGTTCGGCAGAGCCAAATGCAGCGAAGGCATATTCGCGAATGGCTGCAGCCGCCGCGGCGTTGAGCGGGATGCGGCGTGAGCGCACGGAGCGCCTTTTCATTGATCTGCCCCCTTTTAAGGCCCGACGCTGGATGTCGAAAGCCGGTGCCGGTTGTCCACGGTGGATTAATTGTTTCCAGCGGAGGCCAATCAACTCGGAACAGCGCAGGCCGGTGTTGAGCCCCAATTGCGCCAAGAGCAGATCGCGGGGATTTTGAAATGCTGCGAGGAGTCGCTCGCGTTCGACTGGTGTGAGGTATCGTGCAGTGCTCATATACTAAAGAGATACGGGAAGGTTGAAGTTTAACGTGGCCCCAAAACTTCCGCTTCAGCGTTTCACCTCTTTTGGTTTCCCCGTCCGTGCCCCGCCGGCGAATACCTCCCGCAAAACCACGTCGCCGTGGAACGCGATAAACCCCACCGCACACGCCACCAGGTGATCAAACTGCCACCCGTGACGCCGCGCCATTTTTTCCAAGCGCTGGACGACGGCCGGCGGCACGTCGATCGTAACCGTGACGAGCTTGGGGCTAGTGGAGGAATTTATTCCCAGTTTAGATTTGGAGGACTTAAGCGTTTTTGGTTTCATCCCCTCAAAGCTACGGCAGCGCAGTCGCGCGCACGTCGCACACGGCCGCGTTCCCCTGGTTCCCCGCTTCCTCTTTTCTCCATTAGCTTACTCCGTCTCCGCCACTACTGCTGCGCCGTCACCGCGCACCACCGAGTGTGGCAACGTTCCCTCTCTCCCGCTCTCCCGTTCTCACGCTCTCGCGCCGCGCTCCGCCCCCGCGAATGTCCGCTGCCGGTAAGACTGTGACATTGGGCCCTAACTCACCCTGGCTAAAGAATCTGCAGCTACCAATCTTACGGAAATGTGCCACCGGACGAGGCGTCACCCGTATCGGGGGAGGCGACCTCTTTCGTGCGGGAGGTGGGCGCTGGCCCGGGTTGCGTCTGCGGCGTGTGAGCGCACACCGGCGGTCCTTAAAGAGTCCAGTCCTCCCATACTTCAGACGAGGTGGCATCGCGATTGTTGCTCTCCATTTGAATGGAAGTTTTTTTGCCCGGAGTTTCGGTCGCGATTTCTTTGGCCGTGGCGAGCTCTGTGAGCGGCTGATTGCTTGCAATTCTGGCTTTGGCCAGGGGATCGAAGCGGCCATCCAGCTTGGTGATGGCCTCCGATTTTTGTGCGTCCTCGATGTGGGTGTAGATCCTGGAAATGAGCGCGGATTCGTGACCGATAATATCCCGTACTACCGACTCCGGCACGCCAGCAGCTTTGAGCCAAGAGGTGGCGTTATGCCGGAAGCAATGGAACGTGATCTCGCTTGTTTTACGGGCGGTGCTGTGGCCACGGTCGGTATTGGCTTTGGAGCGCTTGGCTACGAGGCCGGCGGTGACCATCAGATTGTGAAATTCCGCTGAGAGTTTTAGCGTTTTATTTTTGGCGGCTACATACTTGGCGTTTGCCTCAGGAAAGATCGGCTCGTGGTGGCCGCCGACCATTAGATCAGCCAGATAGTCTTTCAGCCACTGGCCGAGGGGAATGCTGGTATGTCGCTTTGCTTTTTTACTTTTGAACTTCCAGGTCAGGCCGGGAAGCTCGATGTCGCCCCAGCAAAGCCGTGCGATGTCGCTGAGGCGTTGGCCGCTATAAATCGCAAACAGCACCATCCCGATCATTTCTCCTTTCGCATGCAGCATAAGCTGTTGAATTTCGGCTTCGGTGAACGGACGGCGTTCCTGCGTGCGATCCTCGGGCTTGTTCAGCTTGGCGATACCACTCGCGGGATTATCGCTGCGTTGCTTGTCCCGGACGGCGCTGCCGAATGCGATTCGCAGGATTACGATGTCAGTGTTAGCGGAGCCCGCGCTGAGCTCTTCCGCCACCTTGTTTCGGAATTCGATCAATTCCTTGGTCGTAATTTCCGCAATGTCCACCGTGGTGCGCTCGCGCTCTTTGAGGTATTTTATGAACCGGGTAACTGCCGTATTATAACGTTCCCTCGATCCCTCGACGATTTCGACACTGTGATTGCGCAGCCACTCCAAAAGGAACTGCTCGGCACCTATGCCAAATGAAGATTCCGCATCCTCTTTGGCGCAGATGTCAGCAATTACCTTGCGTGCTTGAGTTACCACCTGCCTTGAGCGGTAGAGTTGCTCCCATTCGTTGGCCATCAGCAGAGCTTTGCCTTTGTTGGTCATGCGGGTTGACCGTTGCTCTTGAACGCCATCGGCGTTCGTGATGCAGGCGAACCAATACTTGGTATCAGGCTTTTTGCGGACGCTGGCCATGGTGCTTAATTGTTCAAGAAAGCTACGGCGATGCCCTTTTCGCACTGACCGAGGGGGACTGGGGAGGAAGATTGAGGTTTCATTTCGCCGACTTTAGCACGCGCTCCTTTTTCGGCGGAGTTTCCCGCCGGCGCTGCAAGGGTCTTGCTCCAGACAGGCCTAGTTTTGACCATAGCAGACTTGCGGCAGCTAGTTGCCGTGAGGTTGACGGGCGGCAGGCTATGTGAGGGAACGAGTGATACGGCTTGAAGCGGGCTTGCGTGCATTTTACCGACTCTAGCACGGACCTTCGTTTCGGCGGATTTTTGGGCAGCCAAGTAAGCGTCGCGCCTTAGTCGTGCGGCCGTTGGGTGCTTGCGGATTTGCCGCGTGCAATTGGCGCGTCGGCCATTGGGGTCGGAAAATCCGCCGGCAGGTTGGCGCGTGCTATTGTGAGGGTGTTGAAAACCGCTCACTCTCAATTTATCTTCTTCGTGCCGTGCCGCGGCCGGCGACTGCCCGTGGTTGCCTCACTCAAATTGATCGCGACGCGGCACGTCGCGACTGACAATGACACTGACAATGACGCCGAGTGTATTAGATAACGCCGAATTCATAACCCACACAGAATCAATAATTCCCCTCTCAGCCAAATGCGCTCCATGGTAACCGGGGTTCGAATCCCCGTGGGGACGCCAATTAGCCAGACCACGCAAGTGGTTTAGGGCTCTGGGGATGCTCAAGAAATTGAGCATCCCCAGACCTAATTGAGAAGCTAGGTTGTCCGGTTGACGTGGCAACCTAAGCATGAATCACACTAAGTTTGTTGTCAGCCGCTTCGAAAATCGGAACGGCGTTATCTCGTGGAGGGTGGACGGGCGGCTGCACGGCCTCCGCGTTCGCAAGAACTTCAAAACGCGGGAGGAAGCCGGTGCCGAAATGGCGACCTTGGAGATCAAGGCACTGCAAAGCGCCTCAGGCATGCGCTCGATTGCGACGGCAATGACCGAGGAGCAAGCACGCGAAGCCGAAGCTTTATTTCAACGGGTGGCAGGAAAACCGCGCCCGCTTTCGTTCTACGTTGATTATGCGCTGACCAACTATCGCGAGCCCGAAAATGAAAAACCACTGGCGGATGCTATCCTTGGATATGTCGCGGCCAAAGAACACGAGTACGACCAAGAGCATATTTCGTATCCGCAACTCAAGCGGATCACGTGGGACCTCAAACGGCTGAAGGAGCACTTTCGCGGCAAGAGTGTCGCGGAGATCACCGTGTCGGCTTTGGTGGCTTTCCTGGAATTGCGCCGGCCCAGCATGAAAACCTTCAACAACCAGCGCGGTGTGCTGGGCACGTTTTTCAAGTTTTGTTTTCACCGTGGCTGGGTCACAGAGAACCCAGTATTGAAAGTGCCGCACTATCGCGTCCGGCAACGGCGCGGCATGGCCAAGACTTTTAATGCCGCCCAAGCGCGGACATTGATGGAGCACTTTGAAACCTTCGAAGGCGGGCGCTGGGTGCCGTATTTTGCACTCTGTTTGTTTGCCGGCATCCGTCCCGGTGTACCTGACGGGGAAATCACCAAGCTCAAGCCCGAGGACGTGAATCTTGAAACCGGCATCATTCATATTTCTGCCGAGGTCTCCAAGGTTCGTGAGCCGCGCAATATTGCCATTCAGCCAAATCTCGCGGCTTGGCTGCGGGCGTATCCACTCAGCAAGTTTCCCATTGTGGTGGGCAATTTCCAGAAGCGCCGGGCCAAGTTCAAGGACCAGTTCAGCCTGACCCACGACGTGATGCGGCACACATTCATTTCGATGTTTGTCGGGAAATTCCGATCCATCGGTGAAGCCTCGATTCAGGCAGGCAATTCCGAAAGCATCATCCGTCGTCACTACCTCGATTTGAAGAGCGCGGAAGAGGCGAAGCAGTTTTTTGACGTTATGCCCCGCCATGCAATCGCCGCTGCACCGGGAAAAGGAAGCGACATCGTGTCGCCTGCTTCGCTGGCGGCCTGAATGCAGCCAATCCCTGTTGGCTCCGGTTGACGGGCAAACAGGAGTATGGAAACAACTACACTTCTCACCCCAACTCAGAGCCATCTCACAGACATCATCGGCCTGCGCCTCAGCGGCATTTTTCCTACCGGGAAAGAACCGTCGATCCGTACCCTGCGCGATTGGACGAAACTCCGACGCATCCCGTATCACCGCGTCGGACATTTCGTTTACTACGATCCGTCCGAGGTTGCCGGTTATATCCGGACGAAACTGAAGGTGCCGGCCCGAGGCTGACCTGCATCACGTCGCAATCACGCCGCGCCGGTTTTGATACCGCGCGGCGTTTGCTTTGGTGGAATTCGGCAACACCTGTTGCTGCCTGTGACCGGGGGCATGCGAAACAGTTCGTGTCGCTTTACCAGACTTTGCCAGCGGACAGAACCGGGATAGAAAAAAACGACACACCTGTGTCGTTTTTTTACGTCTAGCGGAGGCGTGCGAATTGGTCTGACCTTAGAACGGCAAGTTTGCTTGGTAAGGATTCTTTGAACCACTCAGCAAGTGCACTTCCAGTACCTTGATGAATGGTTCCTTCGGGTCGAACGTGGGATAATGGGATTCAGGCAGGTCGCGCAAACAACGGACGTGCATTTTGAAAATATCCTTCTCCAATTCCCGCAAACTATGGCCGAGGATGATCACTTTGTGATGAGGAAAAAAGAGTTCTATTCGCTCGGAATCCTCCTCCGGCACGAAATTGGAGTATTCAAATCGAGGCCACGGCAGCAGCCATTCCTTAGCTTTCCATGGACAAAGTTTGATCATCTCTACGGGCCGATCTTCCGATTCGACGCAGTAAATCTTGGAATCGCGCCGGGCGATAATTTGTTCTCTGAGTGACATTATCATAGGTGAACTCGTTGATGGTTGGACTGGCTCTTGTTGATGCGGGTCATGACGGCTTGGTGCAGGCGGTGGTTCTCCGCCGCGACCATGGCGCGTCTCGCCCACTCTGATTGGTGCACGTCAACCGATGGGGGCTTCTCCAATTTCAAATCCATCGCGAGTTCGCGTTCACCCGCCTGCTGAACCTGAGTGCGCAGCGCCGACTTGTCGGGCGTGAAGACCAGCACCCGTTGCCGACCCCGCGAAATCGTCACATACCATTGATGCGCGTCAGTCGCGGCGCGATTGGCGGCGTCCGACATGATGACCGTGTCCACGGTCTTGCCTTGAGAACCATAGGAGGTGACGGCGTAACCGCGCACGAGGAGCCGTTGAGCGGGCGCAAGGGTCTTGCGGGCACCTTTAGACGCCTCGACCACGAGCGATCCATCGGGCGCGACTTCGCGGACAGTGACCAGTTCGCCATTGTTCAACCGGGTTCCTTCGACGGACTTGCCATTGAACTTGAGTTGCAACCGGTCGCCAGGGGCCACCTCCATTTGCTTCGCAGCGGCGACGACGAAGCGGTTGGCGTAGCGATAGCTCATCGTCGTCTGCACCCCGTTCTTTTCGATAATGACGCCGCGCTCATTCGCCCCGACAACGGGGTAGAGTTCGCCCTTGGCGAAACGTCCGTAGCTGCGAATGAAACCCGCATGGTGCCCTTCTTGATAAAAGCGTGCGTCGCGTTTCTGGGCCTCATCCAGATCGACCGGCTGATAAGTTTTAAGCGAAGCACTGGCCCCGAGCTTGCCCGCATCCTGCATTCTGGTGCGGATTGCCTCATTGACCTGCCGCACCTCCTCGCGGGTTTGGGCGACGACCAGCGCCTTTTCTTTGCGCTCCATTGCGGCGAGGTACTCAGTGGCGAGCATTTCGTGTTGGATCGCAGCGCCAACTTCCCGAATGCAGCCCAAGCGGTCGAGCGTATCAAAGGACTTGGCCACGTTTCCCTCAGCCGCATCTTTCACCGCATTCCGGTATTCGCCAATAAATGCCCGTTGCTCCGCTTTCTGACCAAGTTTGGGGTCTTGCCGACGAATGGTCTGAATCACTGCCGGCTTGAGCCCGGAATGTTTTTCAATGGCCCGCAGGGCATCGGAGGCAGCAACCGCGCCATGCTGGCGAGAATCACCCGAGAGAATCAGCCGGCCTTGATTCGCCCGCACGACGCGGATTAATTCAGCCATCTGCCGCGCGCCAATCTGACCGGCTTCATCGACGATGACGACGGCACCTCTCGCTAGCTGTTTTTCCTGCAAGAAGGCGGCGAGAGTATTCGCCTTCAATCCGTCGGCCTGCAAATCCTGCACCTGCTGGCGTTGCGGAGCCAGCACAACCACCGGGCGACTTGCCGCAGTCACACCGCGTTCGACTTCTTTAAGGGCGAAACTTTTACCGGTACCCGCCCCGCCGCGAAACAGCGTGATGAAATCCCGGCTGCGCAAAATCTTTTCTACCGCCACCGTCTGTTCAGCGGATAGCGATGCCGAGACCTGATAATTCGCATTCATCGCCCCTTGTTGATTACGGCCATCATGAGCCGCGACTACGACTTCGAGTTCAAGCCGCAGGACTTCGCGGGAGGTGATTTTATCCGTCCCCTTTTCTCGTAACAACCCACGTTGATCAATTGTCTCACGCAGCGCCACCAAGTCAAAATCCTCACCCCGGCCACGCTCCAAAGCCGCCGCCATCAATTCGTGTTCCGGTACGACCGCCCGGCGTTCGAACAGGTGTTGCTCGGCCCACGTGACAATTCCGGTGAGGTCGGCTTTTTCGGCCAAATGCGGTTTTACTGACTCTAATTTCTGCAATGCCGCCACTTCATCTGGTCGCATTTCCTTGCTCCATGTCGAACGCAGCCGGTCTGCCGTCGAGTCCTTCAGCTTCCGACGCCGATTACCATGAGCCACCCTTTCACGCAGGTCTTTTATGTTTCTGACCTTCTCACCTTTTGCCAGACGGGTGCGCGTTTCTTCATCAATTTGCTGATGCCGTTTTGAGAATCGGTCGATGAGGCTTTGCGGCACTCCCTTGATTTCAAAGCCTCGCGCATGGTTTTCGATTTGGTAGCCTAATGCACGGAGCGCCTTGCTTAACTCATGCCGGTAAAGATTGGTCGCGTAACGATGCGCCCGGTACATGCCGACAGTTTCAAGCGCCTTCCACCGATTTTCTACCGGGTCAAAAGTGGCATTGAAAACGACGCAATGAGTATGGAGATGCGGATCGAGTTCACGGCTGGTTTCATGCCGGAAAGTTGCCGTGACAATATTGCCAGTCACCCGATCACCTTTTTGCCCGGACTTACGGATTCGTGCGCCAGCCAGTTTTTCCAGCTCCAGCATGGCTTGCCGTACCGCCTTTTCGTGCAGCTTCAAAATACGATCATCCTGAGTCAGGGCCACCACCGAAACACTCTTTGGTGGTGCAATCGTGAAGTCGTAAAAGATGCGACGATTGGCTTTCACGTCCTCACCCTCATGCCGGACTGAATTCATCCGCTGGCCCAATCGTTGACCAGTTTCAGGATGTTTGCCCTCACACAGCGCAATGAATGACTCTTCATCCACGACCCCCTCCAAGCCCAGTTTTTCGGCACCTTGGCCGAGCCATTCACCCGCGATTTTCTGCCCCTCTGAATAGTAATCCCCCGCCCCCAAATGCTCGCGAAAGTATTCCTTGGCGTTGGTCAGGTTGAACTGAACTTTTGTTTGAATCATCGTTGTTTTGGCGACTCGGCAACGGTGACTTAAGAAACGAATGATCGTTTCTTTTCTGTGAGACACCTACTCCTTAGCGTTTCCGCAACGGGCAGAGGTTTCGTAAGTGCATCGTGCGTCTGTTATCCAAAGTCGCGCGTCAACCTGTGCAGAACTGAGCACCCAAGGCGGAAACAGCGGCAGGGGCCGACGCGGCACTTGCCGTCTTTTCCGACGCCCACGGGAGGCACGCCGCGTGGCCTGTTTCGGCGTGCCACCCGTGACTTCGCGGAGCGATGCGGACGGAAGCGGAGACCAGGGCGCGCTTCCTCGCGGCGGGCCGCCGTTCGCCTACGCAGGCCGACTTGGTGGCCTGCTCCGGCTTCCGGCTCGCCCTTGCTCGTTCGCTTCCCCGGACTCCGCTTCCGTCCGCCGGTTGTCGCATTCGCGACATCAATTGAAAATGGGTTCAGCCATTTTCGGACGCGCCGCCTTTGGCAGTTACTCAAACCACGAACGCAGGCGCTCGTAAAGGGGCCGAAAATCCTGCCGGTAGGCCCGCTGCATTTCAGGCGAAACCGAGTTCGTCCGGGCGGGCACAAGGGCCAGCAGTCGCACCGTCAAAGTTGCGTGCCGGGCCACCGGGCGAAGTATGACGGAGCGGGTCGGTGATTTGGGTTCAGTGGCGACGCCTAGTCGGAAATATACCTGCCGCAGGCTCATACCACGCAGCAACGAAACGTCAGCCACAGTCGCGGCCAGCCGCATATAGCGCTGGGCGGTACGCGGGGTGCCAGCAAAATGCCGTTTCAGCCAAAGCTGCCATGCACCAGGTCCCATCGCGCGACGCACATTGCGTTTTTCCGCCACCAGCAATTGGCCGGCTTTCCAAGCCGACACCGATGCGACATGGAGCGTGTCGCGGGATTCGGCGCTCAACTTTTCGGCCTCCGCATGCAGCCGATTGATTTCGTCGGCACTGGCCGAGCGGGGCAGAGGAGACTGCATTTCGTTGCTCATTCCTGCATGCCTGTGGTTTGGCGGAACGAGATTGCCAGCTTGTGCACCGCCTGCCGGGAACATCCCGCAAGCGTGCCGATTTGTTCAAGAGTGGTGCCGTCTATCAGGTCGGGTCGGATACAATAGAGCGCAATGCAGGCACGCAGCCCCCGATCTTCAAGGGTCCGACCATCCGCCATCCAAATCAACAAACGGCAAATGACATCCGATGCCATGGTCCGGACTGCCTGCTGTGGATCGGTCGGCTCGGCAAAAAATCGCTCTGCTTCAGTGTTCATTGGTGGATGTCCGCCCATCGAAAAACTACTACCAGCTTGGATTATTTTACGCGGTCTCATGCCGCCAATTTGCGACCCGAAACAGGATGGATACAACGGTTCGCATATACCGAATTTACGGCAGATCATATACCGTAAAAACGGTATCCACTGGGGAATGATAATTTTTTGAGTAACCGCTTGGCATTTCCCTGCCCGGTCAGCAGCTTACCATGATCGTATGCTCAGGATCACCCCATCCGAAATAGACACCGACGACGTAGCGCTTGAAAAGCGCCTCTGGGGTGAAGACGTACGGCCTTACCGTAATTCATTCTCTAACCCGGAGCAAGCCCTTGAGGGGCGGCAGAACGCGGTTGTCCTCTATCCGCGATTTGATAAAATCAAAGCCAATGCCTGAGACATTTGCTCAATATTTAGAAAAATGGCTCAAGCTTTCGACAGCACAGGGTTTAAGCAACCCGCTCGTCAAAATGCCCGTGAAGCGGTTTCGTCTCTTGCAGCCACACGAATTCAGCGCAATTGCCAGCGGAGGAACGTGGATTGTGGGCACGACGAGTGACCCAATTGCTCGTAATCTGCACAAGAATTATCAGACGTATATTCGTGAGCGAGGAGAGCATTGCGCATTTGTTTGCGCCGGCTCAGTTGAGATGACGATTGCTGCAGCCGTAGGACAGCAGCCGAAGATTTCTTTGTTTCCGGTCTGCCTGAAACGCGCGGCACTTCAAACAAGTGGCGATCATATCAAAGTGACGGTCTCAGACGAAGAGGGCTGGCAGCTAAATCCGGTTCTCGTCGCACACCTCAAAGGATTGAACATACAGATCCCTGCGAGTGTTGCAGAAAATCCCATTCAGGCCACCAATTGGCTAAAGGCTCAGTTAGGAAATCGTGCCTCACAAGTAAAGGCAGACAGTTACGTTGGTCTGTTCAGCAGCCAGCAGATGGTAATTCAGGCTCGCCTCGTCGAGCCATCGCTTCGGCAGGCATTGGCCAAAAATCAAGTGATCCAAGCGAAGCTTTCCGATAGCAAAATGACGGCAGATTTGAATGAAGTAACCGACGATGGCCTTGAAGAACTCGGATTGGTTCTGTCCTGCGATGACAGTCAGCTTCGCGTGGTTCAATTATCTAATCAGGGGTTTAGTCTACAAGTGGAAGGGCCACCTGGAACCGGAAAATCTCAGACTATTGCCAACATCATCAGCAATGCGCTTTACCATAATCGAAAAGTTTTACTTGTTTGCGATAAGAAGGCCGCAATTCTTCAGGTCGAGGAGCGGTTGTCCAACTGTGGATTGAAGCCAGCCTTGCTGAACCTGCACGATGAGGATTTGGATAAACGTGAATTCCT
>JANYFP010000147.1 GCA_025362555.1 Verrucomicrobiota bacterium | reverse complement strand
CAACGTCGCGAGGTAGGCGAGGGTGTCGGCGTCGGTGGAGTTGTCATCCACGACGATGACCTTGACGGATTCGATGGGCGTGGTGCGCGCGATGGAATCAAGACAGGTGCGGAGGAGATCGACCCGATTTTTCGTGGGGATGACGATCGTGACCGGGTTATCGCGGAGGATCGCGGGGTCCCACTTGAGTTGATGCAGGCAGAGCGCGTAATGCTTGGCGAATTCCGGCAGCACAGGTTCGGCGCGGAGACCGCGACGTTGGACGGCTTCGGCGATGCCGCGGCGGGCGGCGTCGAAGAGATAGCCTTTCTGGTCGCCGCGCGAAGCGGTGCTTTCGGCGTGCGCGCGCCAGTGATAACCGATGAACGGCACATGCACGAAATCGCGGTCGGCGATTTGTTCGGCGCACCGGAGGAAGAGATCGATATCTTGGGCGCCATTGAATTCAGGGCGGAGTCCGCCGACCTGTTGAATGACGCTGCGCCGGATCACACTCAGGTGATGCGTGTAGTTGTGCGTGATCGCCATTTCCGGACTCCAGCCGCCTTTGAATTGCGGATCGTAGTGGCGGCCGGTGTCGTCGATTTTGTCTTCGTCAGTGTAGAGCAGTCCAGCCGTCGGGTGGCGGGCGATGGCTTGCGCGACGTGCAGCAGCGCATCATGCGGCAGGAGATCGTCGTGATCGAGCAGTGCGACGAATTCGCCCGTGGCGACTTCCAAAGCGGAATTGGTGGCGCGGGAAATGTGGCCGTTCTCGGGGCGGAAAACCGGTTTGATGCGCGGATCGGCTTTGGCGGCTTCCTCTAAAATGCGGCGGACGTGCGGCAACGGCGAGGCGTCGTCCGCGATGCATAATTCCCAACGCGGATAGAGCTGCTGTTGGAGGCACTCGAGCAATTCGCGGAGGTATTTTTCCGGCGTGTTGTACGCGGGGACGACGACGCTGAGGAGTGGGCCGCCCGTTTTGACGAGGGCTTGCGCGTCCGCTTGGAGCTGCGCGCGAAGGCGGGGCGTGAGGCGGTTGTGCCAGCACCAGCGCGTGTACGGATCTTGATCGCGACGACGAACGATCGCTTTCGGGATAACTTTCACTTCGCCGTGGCCGAGAGTGGTGGCGAGCGATTCGCGGAGGCGGCTGATTTCAGTGCGGGTTTCTTTCCAGCTATCGAATTTGAAGCGGCCGAGCAGGGCGCCGCGCAGAAAGGCGGCGGTGACTTTGTAGAAAAGCGCGGAGCGATAAATCGGGACGGCGCCTTTATGTTCATCGCGGCGGTCGAGGTACATGCGGCGGGCAAACGCAATCGGGCGCGTGCCATCGCCCGTTTCGGCGAAGATTTTCAGATTGGCCGGATTGGGCGTGTCCTGACGGATATCGATGAGACCATAATAACCTGATTTCAGCGCGTTGGCATGATCCGAGCGATGGACGGCGACATCGGGACGGTCCTTCGGATAGACGAGACGATTTTCGGTGAGGACGCCCGTGGTGGCGCTGAGTTGGCGGATCTCCGGGCCGACGCCGAAGATCCAGCCGGTGACGCGGAATTTACCGTAGCCCGCGTTGATCCAGTAGCCTGGGTTTTCGATGTGGCCCAAGAAACGAGGGCCGATGGCGACATCGCTGGTTGGGGTAAGAATGTCGCGGAGGATATTGTCGGCTTCACGGCAGAGCACGGACCACGATTCGCGATGAAAATGCCGGTAGAGATAATGGAGCGACTGGTAGACGATTACGGCGCGCAAAACGCGGGGCGGTTTGGTGGATTCGGGTGGGAGAGCCGAGGTATCGAGAGCGGTGCGGAAAAATTCCCGCCAGGTGGTGCCGTCGTGGTAATCGAGCGCGAACTCGCGAGCGCCGCGCCAGACTTGGGCCAGTTGAATAAATCCGGTTCGGAGGGTGGGCGTGCCGCCGCCGAAAGCCGCTTGGGTGTCGGGGCGATCCAGACCGTAAATGCCGAGGTAAGCCCGTTTGTCGACCCGGGCGCGGATATCCACGCAGTTGCCGGCGGGACCAGCGTAGAGCCAACCGGTCACCTCGATCCCAGCCACGGCCGGCCGCCACGAAGCGGGACTGTCGATGTGGAATTTGGGGGACGTAGGTTCGCTCATTAAAGGTTGGGGTATTAAGCGGTCGGCGAGCGGTCAGTAAAGCCTGTTCGCGGGGAGGCGCGGGGAGACGGGAGGTTTGGCTGGGGTAGCCACAGTGCCTCCGTGCCTGTGGGCGGGGCTGAGGTGCGGGGCGGGGTCGGCGCGTCGTATAATAAAAGGTAGGCCAGCGAGCTTGCTCGCGCTCTG
>JANYFP010000139.1 GCA_025362555.1 Verrucomicrobiota bacterium | reverse complement strand
TCGGCAAGACTGAGCTGGCCAAGACCCTGGCCGAACAACTTTTCGATTCGGAAAATAATCTCATCCGGCTCGATATGTCAGAGTATATGGAAAAGCATTCGGTGTCGCGGATGATTGGCGCGCCGCCCGGTTATGTCGGCTACGATGAAGGCGGGCAGTTGACGGAGGCCGTGCGGCGCAAGCCGTATTCGGTCGTGCTATTCGACGAAATGGAAAAAGCGCACCCGGATGTGTTTAATGTATTGCTGCAGGTGCTCGACGACGGACGCATCACGGACAGCCAGGGGCGCACGGTGGATTTTAAGAATACCGTCATCATCATGACGTCAAATATTGGCAGCCGGCATTTGCTTGAGGGCGTGACGAGCACGGAAATTCCGGAGAACGTGCGGGAAGCAGTCATGGCGGATTTGCGCCAGGCGTTTCGTCCGGAGTTTCTGAATCGGGTGGATGAGACGGTGCTCTTCAAGCCACTCGCGCTGGAGGAGATTGAAAAAATTGTGGATTTGTTGATTGCTGACATCAATCAGCGGCTCGCGGATCGCCGCGTGAAAGTCGTGTTGGAAACGAAGGCGAAGCTTTGGGTGGCGGAGAAGGGCTATGATCCTGTGTTTGGCGCACGTCCACTGAAGCGCTTCTTGCAACGTCATCTGGAAACTCGTTTGGCCCGTGGCCTCATTGCTGGAGAAATCACGGAGGATTCGACCGTGACGTTTAAAGTGAAGGGGGGCGAGCTGGTGATCGAGTAAGCGTGTTCGTTAGCTTTGGGTTTCATGTCGGGCTGGTGCATGCGAAGAGCCTGACGGTTAGGCCTAACGAGGAAGTTGCCGTGGATGCGGGTGAATCCGAACTCAGTCCGGTCGTCGCGCACAAGTAACCTATTGGGTTACTTGTGCGCCGGAGTAAAAGCGGCTCGATAAGGCGGGGCTCGCGGAGGTTTTTGGCGGCAGTATTAGTCTGATTAGGTGCCCGGAGTTCGGAGTGCGTGGGAGCACGCTGGCCTACGATAGAGGGAAGGAGCGGTTGGGGCATTTTTTCCGGGGGTAGGCAGCATGCTCGCACGCGCGGATTGGGTTCATGGGAGTGGCGCGCACAACTGGAGTTCGGAGTGCGTGGGAGCACGCTGGCCTACGAGAGAGGAGTTCGGAACCACAGGCACGGAGGCCTGGGGCTACGCGGAATTTCAATTCATCCGACCGGGGGAGCGGGGTGGGGCACTCCGCCCACAGTTTTCAAACCACGAGAGTAGGTGCAATTGCGTCCGGACTACGCGGCGGCGCGGAGGATTTGTTCGGTTTTCGCGGGAGTGAGGTGGTTGCGATCACCGAAGGTGTGCACGCCGCGGGCGGTGAGGCGCCGCGCAACTTCGGCCGCGGTGCTTGCCGGAACGTTGTAGTCCTGGAGGCGGGTCTTGATGCCGATCGATTCGTAGAAGGCGCGAGTCTTGGCGATTGCGGCATCGATGCGGGCTTCGTCCGAACCGTCGTGCAGATCCCAGACGCGTTCGGCGTACTGGAGAAGTTTGGCGTGGCGGGTGGTTCGTTCCAGTTGGAGCACTTGCGGCATCACGATGCCGAGTGTACAGGCGTGGTCGATGCCGTGCAGGGCGGTGAGTTCGTGGCCGATGGTGTGAGAGGCCCAGTCCTGCGGCACGCCGACGCCGATGATGCCTTGCAGCGCGCACGTGGCGGACCAAACGAGATTGGCGCGGGCCGCGTAGTTGGTGGGATCAGCGAGTGTCTTGGGTGCGACTTCGATAAGGGTTCGCAGGATGCCTTCAGCAAATCGGTCCTGCACGGCGGCGTCGGCCGGGTAGGTGAGGTATTGTTCCATCACGTGGCAAAATGTGTCGCCGATCCCGTTGGCGATTTGGCGCGGTGGCAGGGAGAAGGTGGTGGCCGGATCGATGACGGAGAAGCGCGGGTAAACGAGCGGGCTGATGAAATGGAGTTTTTCTTTGATGGCCCGGCGCGAGATCACGAAGGCGCCATTGGCCTCTGAGCCGGTGGCCGGGAGCGTGAGCACTGCGCCGATTGGGAGGGCGCTAGTGACATCGGTGCCGTTGGTCACGAGGATCTGCCACGGGTCGCGCGGGTAGTTGACGGCGGCGGCGACAAACTTTGCGCCGTCGAGGACGGAGCCGCCGCCGACGGGGAGAATCCACTCGAGCTTTTCGCGGCGAACCAGTTCCACGGCTTTCATCAGCGTGTCGTAGTCAGGGTTGGCTTCGACGCCCCAGAATTCGTGCACCAGGCGATTTCCGAGTGCTTGTTTCACTTGGGCGAGAACCCCGTTTTGCTTAATGCTGCCGCCGCCGGCGAGCAGAAGAATTCGGGCATTGGCCGGGAATTCCTTATCGAGCTGGGCGATCTGGCCTTGGCCGAAATGGAGACGCGTGGGGTTGTGAAACGTGAAGTTTTCCATGGGGCGAGTACGGTAATACAGCGGTGGGCATTTGCAAATAGATGCGCCCGGATAGTTTTTTCTCCGGTGTGGGCGCAGTTTACTTGCAAGCGATTCGGTGAATTGTGGGGGCATCGGGAATCCTGAAATCGCTTGCAAGCAAGCTCCTTCATTCGGGCGCGGAGGCGAAGGCGGATCATGGAATTCGGTTTCGCTACTTCATCCTGTAATTCGCTGGTGGATTTTGTGGGTATACCGCCCACGTCGAGCCAAGCCGAAGCGAGCTTCGGGATATCGGACCCACGGCGTATGAAACGAATCGATAAAAAATGATGGGCCGATGGGCGTGGGGAGGTGCGACTTGACCTTGAGACGTTCGCGTTACGTGATGGAAATACGCGTTGTGGTCAGTTTACTCCAACGTCACTTTATCTTTATGTCCGCTGAGCCTATTCGTTTTTTTCATCGTTATAAAAAATCCGTCGAGACCGAGCAGGTTTACGGTGGGAACTGGCTTCGCTGGACTTATCAGACGAGTCTGGGTCGGCTGTCGCTCGCGTTGCTGGTGAAACGGGTGTTCGTTTCGCGTTATTACGGCTGGAGGATGTCGTGGCGCTCGAGTGCCAATCGCGTGCTGCCGTTCATTGTGGATTACGATCTGGACGTCGATGAGTTCGCGAAAAAACCTTTCTCGTTTAAGTCCTTCAACGATTTCTTTTATCGCGCACTCAAGCCGGGGGCGCGGCCCATCACGCCGGGTGAAAAAGTGGCGGTGTTGCCGGCGGACGGCCGGCATTTGGCGTTTCAGAATGTCGATGCAGCCACTGGATTTTACGCCAAGGGACAGACTTTTTCATTGGAATCTTTTCTGGGCGACAAGGCTCTGGCGGCGGAGTTCGCGGGAGGCGCATTATTGATTTCTCGATTGTGTCCGGTGGATTATCACCGGTTTCATTTTCCAGTGGGCGGAATGCCCGGTGAGTCGCGTCTGATCAACGGTTGGTTGTATTCGGTGTCACCGATCGCGTTGCGTCAGCGGCTGGCATATCTCTGGGAAAACAAGCGTATGATCACCTTGGTGGAGTCGCCGGAGTTTGGGCGCGTGGCGGTGTGCGAAATCGGTGCGACGATGGTCGGCACGATTTTTCAGACATTCAGTGCGGGCCGGGCGACGGCGAAAGGGGAGGAGAAGGGCCTGTTCAAATTTGGTGGCTCGTGTGTGGTGACGCTTTTTCAGCGCGGTCGCATTAAATTGGATGAAGATTTGGTGCGTCACAGCGCGGAGGGGATTGAGGTTTATGCTCGAATGGGCGACCGGCTGGGTGAAGCGATTTAACCGGGGAATTATTTTATGAAAATTCGCGGGTGGTTCGTTCTGACGCTGGTTTTTGTCACCGTGGCGCACGCGGCTTTTCCATTGGCCGAGGCGACGATCGACGAATTGCAGGCCCGCATGCAGGCGGGTACTTTGACTTCGCGCGAATTGACGGCGATTTACTTGGAGCGGATCGCGGCGATTGATCAGGTTGGTCCCGCGTTGCGTGCGGTGATCGAGGTGAATCCCGACGCGCTGGTGATGGCCGAAGCGCTCGATGCCGAGCGGAAAGCGGGTCACGTGCGCGGGCCATTGCATGGGATCCCAGTGCTGATTAAGGACAATATTGCCACCGCTGATCGCATGGAAACCACGGCGGGTTCGCTCGCGTTGGTCGGGGCAAGAGCGCCGCGCGATGCCGCCATTGTGACTCGGCTCCGGGCGGCCGGCGCGGTGATTTTGGGGAAGACGAATTTGAGCGAGTGGGCCAATATTCGTTCGACGACATCGACCAGTGGGTGGAGCGGGCGCGGCGGGCAGACCCTTAATCCCTACGCACTGAATCGCAGCCCATCGGGCTCAAGCTCCGGATCTGCGGCGGCGGTCGCGGCGAATCTTTGCGTCGTGGCGGTCGGGACGGAAACGGATGGCTCGATTGTTTCGCCGGCGTCGACGTGCGGAATTGTGGGCGTGAAGCCGACGGTGGGATTGGTGAGCCGCGCGGGGATTATTCCCATCGCAGCGTCGCAGGATACGGCGGGGCCGATGACGCGTACGGTGCGCGATGCGGCGATTGTGCTTGGTGTGCTGGCGGGTGCGGATGAGCGCGACACGGCGACGAAGGCTATTCCAGTTGGGCTGTCGTTTGATTTTGCGGGAGCGATGAAGTTGGGCGCGCTCCGGGGCGCGCGCATCGGGGTCTTGCATGGACCGTTCGGTTTGCACCCTCGCATGGAAAAGGTGTTGGATGCGGCGGTGGTGACAATGAAGGCGGCGGGCGTGGAGATCGTGGATCTGGGTGAGTTTCCCAATCTCGGTCAGATCTCGGAGCCTGAACTTGAAGTGCTCCTTTATGAATTGAAGGATGGGTTGAATACTTATCTCGCCGGGCTCGGTTCTGGTGCGTCGGTGAAGACTCTGGCGGAGGTGATCGTTTTCAACGAGCGGCATCGCGCGCAAGAGATGCCATTTTTTGCGCAGGAGTTATTTATTCGGTCTGAGGCGAAGGGGCCGTTGACGGAGCCGGGTTATCTCGTGGCGCGGGCGCTGTGTCTGAAAGTCGCGCGGACGGAGGGCATCGACGTGCTCCTGGCGCAGCACAAACTCGACGCGTTGGTTTCGCTCACGGGTGGGCCGGCGTGGCTGATCGATCCGGTAAGTGGGGATACTTATACAGGAGGCAGTTCGACTCCGGCAGCAGTGGCGGGTTACCCGAGTGTGACTGTGCCGGCGGCAATGGTATTTGGGTTGCCGGTGGGGGTGTCATTTTTTGCCGGGGCGTGGTCTGACGCGCGGTTGTTGGCGATGGCGGCTGATTTTGAACAGCACGCGAAGGCGCGACGTGAGCCGACTTTTCTTCCGACGATTGATCTGGGGCGGTAGATCCTGTTCGTTTCGGTCGGTGGGTCTGATGATTAGGGTATCCCGTCGATCACGAGCCGTTAAACCGAGCTTGCTTCTTGGTTTCTGAAAACGTCACTCTGCGGACGTAATTCATCCCGTGCCCGGGTGGTGGAATGGCAGACACGAAGGTCTTAGAAGCCTTTGCCGTAAGGTGTGCAGGTTCGAGTCCTGTCCCGGGCACCATGCGTTTTTAGAGGTGTTTTGTTGGGGGATGACGCGATGGACGCTCAGACATCCGATTGATTAGGGGAGTTAAGCACACCGAGGGTTGATGGCGGATTAAACGCTCGGGAAATGGGATTAGAGCGGGGCTCTGCGGAGGAGAAACTGCCCGTATAAATCGCGGCAGAACTGTAAGGAATTCCG